>JBIOVC010000447.1:0-2552 GCA_044867545.1 Hyphomicrobiaceae bacterium
CGCCGCCGGCACGGCCGCCTACACGGCTCGAGCCCGGGTAAATGACCAGCATGTTGGTGCCGAGCGCGTTGATGCGCTGGTCGACCTCGCTGCGCGCACCCGACCCGACGGCCACCATCACGATCACCGAGCCGACGCCGATGATGATGCCGAGCGTGGTCAGGATCGAGCGCAGCATGTTGGCCCTGAGCGCCGTCAATGCGATGGCGAGGCTGTCGAGGACGCTCATGTCCCTGCCCTCCGAACGGCGGCTCTTTCGCCGGTGTCCTCGACGATGCGCCCGTCACGGAACGAGATGCGGCGGCGCGCATATGCGGCGATGTCGGACTCGTGAGTGACGAGGATGACGGTGATGCCGCCGGCGTTCAGCTCGCCGAACAGCTTCATGATCTCCTCCGACGTCCTGGTATCGAGGGCGCCGGTCGGCTCGTCGGCGAGCAGGATCTTCGGATTGTTGACCAGCGCGCGGGCGATGGCGACGCGCTGTTGCTGGCCGCCGGAGAGCTGGCTCGGCAGATGGTCGAGCCGGCTGCCCAGCTCGACCTGCTCCAGCCGCTTCCGGGCGATCGACTCGAGATCGGGTGGCCGGGGCATCGCATAGAGCAGCGGCAGCATGACCTGCCGCAGCGCCGTTGTCCTCGGAAGCAGGTTGAACTGCTGGAACACGAAGCCGATGGCGCGGTTGCGCAGTACCGCAAGCTCGTCCGAGGACAGCTCGTCGATGTGGCGGCCGTCGATCTCGAGCTTGCCGGACGTCGGGACGTCGAGCGCGCCGATCAGGTTCATCATCGTCGACTTGCCCGAGCCTGACGGGCCCATGATGGCGACGAACTCGCCCTCGCCGATCTCGAGCGACACGTTGTCGAGCGCACGGACGGTCTGGTCGCCCATCACGTAGGCCTTGGACACACCGGTTGCCCGGATCAGCGGCCGCCTCGGCACCTCGGCCGCGGCGGCCGCGCGGAGCTCGGTGAGCGCGTTCATTCACTTCACCTCGCGAGCCCGCACGACAACCTTGTCGCCTTCCTCGAGACGGCCGCCGAGGATCTCGGTGAACTGGTCATCCGCCACACCGATACGGACGGACCGGCTCTCGATGTCGCCGTTTTGACCAAGAACCCATACAGCGCCCGGGCGGCTGTTCTCGCGGCCCTGCTTCCAGCGGTCGAACAGCGGCTGCTGCGCCTCGGTCAGCAACGGTCGCAGCGCCTGCTCAATGCGGGCTGCCGCGCGCTGGCGTGCCGCGCCGTCGCCGCTGCCACGGGATGCCCACGGCGGCTGCGCCTGTCCGTCCTTGGCCTTTTCCCCGCGCGCAGCGCCGCCGGCGCCTTTGATCGCCTCGCGCAAGGCAGCAACCTGCTGATCGGTGAGCTGCAGCTCGTCCTTGAGCTGCTCGATATTACGGCCGCTGCCGCCGCGGCGCTCACCCTCATCGGTACCGGTGCCGCTCACCGCAAGCGGGCCTGCGCGATCGCGCGGGCGGAAGCGCAGCGCATCGTTCGAAACACGGAGGACGCCGTCACGCTTGTCGGTCTCGACCTGTACGGTGGCGGTCATGCCCGGAAACAACAGCCGGTCGGCGTTGGCGGCCTCGATGATCACCGTGTAGGTGACGATGCTGTTGAGCTCGGTCGCGGCGAGCCGTACCTGGGTGACGCGGCCCCTGAACCGGCGCTCGGGGTAGGCGTCGACCGTGAAAGTCACCGGATTGCCCTCCGCCACGGCGCCGACATCGGCCTCGTTGACCTGGGCCTCGATGCGAATCCGGCGCAGGTCCTGAGCGATCTTGAACAGCTCGGGGGCCTGCAGGCTCGCCGCCACGGTCTGGCCGGGGTCGACGGTACGCGATATCACGGTTCCCTCGATGGGAGACCGGATGCGGGTGCGGTCGAGGTCGATCTGTGCCTGCTCAAGCATGGCGCGGCGCTGCAGCACGGTCGCTTTGCCGTTCTCGATCTGAGCGTTGGCGACCGCGATATCGGCGCGCGCCATGTCGAGGTCCTTGGTCGCGGTATCGAGGGCGGCCGGCGAGGAGATCCCCTTGCTGGTGAGCGTCTCGGTGCGCCCCATGGCGCGCTCCGCCTGGCGGAGCACAGCCTCCGACTTCACGAGCTGAGCCTGCTGATTGGAGACCTGCGCCTCGGCGGCGGCCAAGTCGGCCTTGGCCTGCGCGACCTTGGCTTGGAACGACTTGTCGTCGAGGACGGCGAGCTCGTCCCCGCTCTTGACCTCGCTGTTGAAGTCGACCTTGACCTCGCGGACCTGGCCGGAGAGCTGCGAGCCGATGCTGACCGTGACCAGCGCGCGGACCGGACCCGAGGTCGAAACGATGCGCGTGATCGGCCCGCGGCTCGCGGCGACCGTGTCATAGGTCATGCGGCCCGTCCCATTGCCCGTCACGTCGAGGAGCCAGATAGCCCCGAGTGCAACCGCTGCAACCGGCACGGCAAGCGTGAAGAGGTATCTCAACTTGTGCGTCATCTGTGGTGGCCCAGTTTGCGTCCCAGCCCGAAAACGTACCGGGCACCCTAAACCCGTCACCTGAACGCAGC
>JBIOVC010000448.1:0-11380 GCA_044867545.1 Hyphomicrobiaceae bacterium
CCATGCACGGCACGGTTCTCCCATCCGGCTTCAAGAAGCAGCATCTCATCGATCCCGAGATCTGCATTCGCTGCAACACGTGCGAGGCGACCTGCCCCGTCGGCGCGGTGACGCACGACGAGGTCAACTATGTGGTCGATGCCGAGAAGTGCAACTACTGCATGGACTGCATCGGGCCATGCCCGACCGGCTCGATCGACAACTGGCGCATCGTCCGAGCGCCCTATTCGCTCGACGAGCAGATAGGCTGGACCGAGCTTCCCGCGCAGGAGGAGCTCGGCGAGGCAGCCGCCGCCGCGGTCGAGGCGATCGAGAAGGAGGTTGGCGACCTGCTGGAACGAGCGCACTCCGGCACCGGCGGCAAGGCCGTGCCGCCAGCGTCGGCTTCAAAACCTTCCATAAACGTATTCACGCGCGCCAAGCCGGCGATTGCGATGGTGCAGGGCAACTACCGGATCACGGACCCAGAGGCGGCTAGTGATGTACGGCATATCGTGCTCGGGTTTGGGGACACATTCCTTCCCATGCTCGAGGGCCAGTCGATCGGCATCGTGCCGACGGGTGTTCGCCCCGACGGGAAGCCGCACAATATCCGCCTCTACTCCATTGCGTGCGCCCGGGACGGGGAGAAGCGCAATGCCAATAATGTCAGCCTTACCGTCAAGCGCGCACCCGGCGGCGTCGCGTCCAACTTCCTGTGCAACCTGAAGGTTGGCGACAAGGTCGAGGTGACAGGACCCTTCGGTGCCACCTTCCTGATGCCCAATGATCCTAATGCCGAAATTCTGATGATCTGCACGGGTACGGGCTCCGCACCGTTCCGCGCCTTCACAGAGCGCCGGCGCCGCGCCGCCCCCGGTGCGCCAGGCCGCATGATCATGTTCTTCGGAGCACGGTCGCCGGGCGAACTCCCCTACTTCGGTCCTTTACAGAAGGTCCCCGACAGACTCCTTGAGAAGCACTTGGTCTTCTCCCGTCTTCCCGGGCAGCCCAAGGAGTATGTACAGGATCGCATGCGGAGGCACGCAGAGCCCATTGCCGCACTCCTCAAACGCGATCGCGGCCACATCTTCATTTGCGGCTTGAAAGGCATGGAGGCTGGCGTTGATGACGCGCTAAGTGCCATTTGCCGCGATGACGGACTCGATTGGGGGGTGCTCAAGCCGCTGATGCGCGCCTCAGGCCGCTACCACGTCGAAACCTACTAGGTGACCCCGCAAGCAACCTTGAAAGGGAGGGATATCATGAACGACCTCATCACACGCGGCCCATCTCGCAGAGTACTGATCAAGGGAGGTGCTGCGCTCACCGCGGCATCGGCGTTGCCGAGCGGCTGGGCGATCGCGCAGGCCAAGCCCCTCAAGGTCGGCCTTATGCTCCCCTATTCCGGCACCTTCGCCAAGCTCGGGGAGAACATCACGCACGCGATCGAGCTGCACATCGCTGAGAAGGGCGGCAAGCTCGGCGGCCGCGACATCCAGATCGTCAAGCTCGACGACGAGTCGAAGCCCGAGCTCGCGCCGCAGAACGCCGACCGCCTCGTCAAGCGCGATGAGGTCGACGTGCTGATCGGCACCGTGCACTCGGGGGTGCAGATGGGCATCCACAAGGTCGTGATGGAGAGCGGTACACTCACCATCGTGCCAAACGCCGGCAACGACGTCGTGACGCGCGCGCAGTGCGCCAAGAACGTGTTCCGCACCTCGTTCACGAACTGGCAGTCGGCCTACGGCATGGGGCTGGCGCTCGGCAAGAAGGGCGTCAAGCGCGCGGCCTGGATCACCTGGGATTATGCGGCCGGCGCCGACATGGGAGCAGGCTTCAAGGAGGGGCTGGAGAAGGCCGGCGGGCAGGTGGCGCAGGAGCTGAAGCTGCCGTTCCCGCAGACCAACTTCCAGCCCCTGCTGGCTCAGATTCCGGGTCTCAACGTCGAGGCAGTCGGCGCGTTCTTTGCCGGCGGCGGCGCGGTGCAGTTCGTTAAGGAGTATGCAGCCGCCGGCATCAAAGTGCCGCTATGCGGTCCGGGCTTTCTCACCGAGGGCACGCTCGAGGCGCAGGGGGCGGCCGCCGACGGCATTGAGACGACGCTGCACTATGGCGACGGGCTCAGCAATGCCAAGAACGTGGCCTTTCGCAAGGCCTTCAAGGACAAGGCCGGGCGCGACGCCGACGTATACGCCGTGCAGGGCTACGACGCGGCGCAGCTCTTGGGCGTCGGTCTCGAGGCCGTGAAGGGCAAGATCGAGGACGAGGCCGGCCTCTACAAAGCCATGCGTGCGGCCAAGATCGACAGCCCGCGCGGGCCAATCTCGATCTCGCCGTCGCAGAATGTCGTTCACAACATCTACTTGCGCAAGGTACAAGGGGGCGAGAACAAGGTCATCGGTACCGCGGTCGAGCAGCTCGCCGACCCGGGCACGGGGTGCAAGCTGGCTTAACGTTGAGAGGTGGACCGGCCCGCGGCAGCGGCGGGTCGGCTTTCCGATCGGTTCCTGAATTCGACGGCCGGTGAGCTGCGCCATGGACCTGTCCGGCTTCTTCGCGCAGCTCCTCAACGGCGTGCAGTATGGCCTGCTGCTGTTCCTTATCGCAAGCGGGCTCACGCTGATCTTCGGCGTCATGGGCATCATCAATCTCGCCCATGGCTCGCTGTTCATGATCGGCGCCTACCTCGCGTTCCTGGTATCGAGGCAATGGGGCTCGCTGTGGCTCGCCCTGCCGGTCGCCGTTGCCTCGGGCATCGCCCTCGGCCTTGTCCTGGAGCGAGGCCTCTTCCGGTTCTTCTATCGGCGCGAGCACCTCGACCAGGTGCTGCTGACCTTCGGGCTGATCCTGCTGTTCGAGGAGGGCCGCTCGCTGCTCGTCGGCAACGACTTCCACTCGGTGCCGGTGCCGGCGCTGCTCGACTTCTCGGTGCCGATCACTGCAGGCTTCAGCTACTCCGCCTACCGCTTCAGCGTCATCGGCACCTGCCTCGTCCTGGCCGCGGTGCTGTTCTGGTGGATCGAGCGCACTAAGCTCGGTGCCATCGTCCGGGCGGCAGCGGAGAATCCGGAAATGGTGGACGTGCTTGGCATCGATGCGCAGCGTGTCCACATGACGGTGTTTGCCATCGGCACGGTGCTGGCGCTCATCGCCGGGGCGCTCGCCGCGCCGCTCTATTCTGTCTACCCCAACATGGGCGACGGCTTCCTCATCATCTCCTTCGTGGTCGTGGTAATCGGCGGGCTCGGCTCGGTGCCGGGAGCATTCTGGTCGGCGCTCATCATCGGGCTCGTCGACACGCTCGGCAAAGCCTACGTCCCGACCGTCGCCGGTCTCGCCGTCTACGTCCTGATGGCGGCGGTACTGCTCTGGCGCCCATCCGGCCTGTTCGGGCAGCAGCGCACGTGAGGCATGGGGAGCGGGCGCTGATGCTGCCGGACAGCACCACGGTTCGTCTGATGCTGGGCTTCTTGGCAGCGGCCCTCGCCCTGCTGCCGCTGGTGGTTTCGCCGTACTACATTGAGCTCGGCACCTATGCGCTCATCTCCGCCATGCTGGCCTTGAGCCTGCAGCTCCTCGTTGGCTGCACCGGGCTCGTCAGCCTCGGCCACGCCGCCTTTTACGGGCTCGCCGCCTACACCGTGTACCTGATCACGCCCGCCACCTCGGGCCGCTCGATCCTCGTCACGCTGCCGGCAGCGGTCACCGTGGCCGGTCTCGCCGCGCTCATCGTCGGTGCGCTGTCGCTCAGGACCCGCGGATTCTTCTTCCTCATGGTGACGCTCGCCTTCGGCCAGATGGTGTTCTTCCTGTTCCACGACACCAAGCTCGGCGGCGGCACCGACGGCGCGTTCCTCCCGCGCCCCTTGCTGTCGTTCTTCGACTGGGAGATCCCGCTGACCCGCCGGCAGCGGCCGATTGCCGTCTACTACATCTCGCTCGGCCTGCTGATCGGCATGTACCTTGCGCTCGCCTTGCTCATGCGCTCGCTATTCGGCCGCGTGCTGGAAGGTATCCGTGTCAACGAGCACCGCATGGTGGCGCTGGGATTCAACACCTATCGCTATAAGCTCGTGGCCTTCGTCATCGCGGGCCTCCTCGCCGGCGTGGCCGGCCACATGTGGGCCATGCACCGCGGCTTCGTGAACCCCGAGCTGATCGGCTGGCACCGCTCGGCCGAGGCGCTGCTCATGATCCTGCTGGGCGGGCTCACCACCCTGCATGGACCCATCATCGGGGCGCTGGCCTACACGGGACTCGGCGAGGTCGCCCAGCTCGTCACCGAGCGCAAGCTGCTGGTCGAAGGGCTCGTCATCCTGTTCGTCGTGGTGCTGCTGCCGAATGGGCTCAGCCGCATCTCGCTGCCGTCATGGCTCGCGCGCCCACGCCGGCTCTTCAAACCTGACTCGGCGGAGAGCGTCGGAGCGCGGCCCGATGGCTGACGGACGCCCAGCGACGCCGGCTGTGCTCGCCACGCACGCGCTCACGCGCCGCTTCGGCGGCCTGATCGCAGTGGACCAGGTCTCGCTTTCCCTTCACCACGGCGAGCTGCACGCGGTCATCGGGCCCAACGGCGCCGGCAAGACCACGCTCGTCAACCTGCTTTCCGGCGAGATCAGGCCGACGGCGGGCCGCATCGAGCTCGCGGGCCGCGAGGTGACCGGCGAGCCAGCCTGGCGCCTGGCGCGGTTCGGCATCGGACGCTCGTTCCAGCGCACCAATATCTTCGCGCCGCTGACTGTGCTCGAGAACGTCCGGCTTGCCACACAGGCGGTGAGCGCCGCCGGGACGGGCCCGATCGTGCCTGGGCAATTGGGGGCGGGGTTGGTGCATAAGGCGCGCGCTGCGCTGGAACGTGTCGGCCTCGCTGCCGAGGCGCGTGTCGCCGGCACGCTCTCCCATGGCGAGCAGCGCCAACTCGAAATCGCCATGGCGCTCGCCGCCGATCCCAAGGTGCTGCTGCTCGATGAGCCGCTCGCGGGTATGGGTCCCGAGGAGTCGGAGCGCATGACCGCCCTGCTCAAGACGCTTGCTAGGGAGCACGCCGTGCTCCTCATCGAGCACGACATGGACTTCGTGTTCGCCGTCGCCGACTGGATGACGGTGATGGCGGAGGGTGCCGTGCTGGCCGAAGGGCGGCCCGATGCGATCCGCGCCAACAGGGCCGTCCAGGACGCCTACCTCGGAGGCCACCTCTGATGGTTCGGGCGGCCGGCGAGATGCCGATCGTGGCGGGGCGGCGGCTCAACGTGTTCTACGGCCAGAGCCACATCCTGCGCGATCTCTCCATCGCTATCCGGGCGGGCGAGACGATCGGCCTCATGGGCCGCAACGGCATGGGCAAAACGACGCTCATCCGCACGCTCGTCGGCCTCGTCAAGCCCCGCTCCGGCGGCATCGAGGTCGACGGGGAGGATGTCACGGACGCGCCGGCGCATGCGATTGCACGCCGCGGCATCGCCTACGTGCCGGAGGGCCGGGGCGTCTTCGCCAGCCTGAGTGTGGCAGAGAACCTGGCGATCGCCGAGCGTGCCGGCGACGGCGGCGCCCAGCGCTGGACGCGAGAGCGCGTGCTCGGGCTTTTTCCGCGTCTCGCTGAGCGGCTCGACAATCGCGGCGATCAGCTCTCCGGCGGCGAGCAGCAGATGCTTGCCATCGGCCGCGCGCTGCTGACCAATCCGCGCCTGCTCATTTTGGACGAGGCCACGGAGGGTCTCGCCCCGATCGTGCGCGAGGAGATCTGGCGGACCATCCGCCTGATCCGCGCGACCGGCATTGCCACGCTGATCGTCGACAAGACCGTATCGGCAGTCGCCGAGATCGCCGACCGGATCATCATCGTCGTCAAGGGCGAGATCGTGTTCGAGGACCGCTCCGCCGAGCTCAGGAGCCAGCCGATGCTCATGCACCGTCACCTGGGCGTCTGAGACTATCGGCGGCGTCAGCCAACTGCGACTGCAGGCTCACAGGCACAGTCCTCGCCCACCGCATCAACCCGGAACACCCTAGAGCAATGTGGGGCAAGATATTCAATAGACTCCCAAGATGTTGAAGTCATTAGATTATCAAAATTCACCTCTCCGCCAGTTCTTCAAGCGCCGCCCTCACTTCAAGAGACATTTCGGGCGATCTGGCGCGTCGCGTGGTGGACGAAGTGTGGGGTTCCCCCCCGGCGCCCCTGCATCCACTTTGCGCCGGTCCGTGGCATGCGTTATCAACGGCTCCGTTGTGTTCAACGGGACCTAGGGTCTGGTGCCTGCCTTTGCGAGAGCATTGCCTGACATGAAGCATGAAGTCTTTCACGGCTCCAAGGCCCGGCGTCAGCGCGTCAACGATCCGGAGGGCACCAGGCGCAACATCATCGAGGTTGCGACCGAGGAGTTTGCGGGCAAGGGTTTTAGTGGTGCGCGGGTCGACGACATTGCCGCGCGCACCAAAGCCAGCAAGCGGATGATCTACTACTACTTCGGCAACAAGGAAGGCCTCTACATCGCGGTGCTGGAGGAGGCCTACCGCAGCATCCGAAGCTCCGAGGCCGCCTTGGACCTCGGACGCCAGAACCCCGAGGAAGCTTTGCGAGCACTGGTATCGTTCACTTTCGACTATCACAACGCACGCCCTGAATTTGTGCGTTTGATCATGAACGAGAACATTCTGAATGGCGCCTACGTCACCCGCTCCAAGGCGATCCCCCGGCTCAACGTTCCAATTATTGACGCGACCCGGGACCTGTTGGTGCGCGGCCAGCGGGAGGGCATTTTCCGCCGCGACCTCGATCCCATCGAGCTGCACATGTCGATCAGTGCACTGAGTTTCTACAATGTTTCCAACCGCACGACGTTTTCCACTATCTTCAAGCGAGACATGACCTCTCCGAGGGCGCTAGCTGCGCGGCGTGCTCAGGTCATCGACATTATCCTGCGCTACGTCAAAGCCTGATTCGACAGCGCTTTCTGCTGCCGCCCACCGCCGCAGTGCGGCTCGGTTCGTTGACAAAACGTACTAGTTAGTACATTTTTATTGTACAGTTGCAGTGGGCAGTCATCGAACAGGCGCAGCGAAGCGCCGATATCCGGAGGAGGAACCGCGCATGCATTGCATCAATCGCCGTACAACCGTCTTCGGAGGCGCGTCGCTGCTTGCACTCGGCACAATGCAGCCCGTCCTCGCGCAGGCGAAACCGAAACTCCGGTTCTCGGGAGCGTTCTCCGAGACCGACCTGCGTGCAGAGGGCTACAAGGCGTTCGCCGCGGCAATGAAGGACGACTTCGATTGGGAGCCGTACTGGAGCAACACATTGTTCAAGCAGGGCACCGAGCTCGTTGCTCTTCAGCGCGAAAACCTCGAGCTCTGCAACCTTGCGCCGGCTGATATCTCAAAGCAGATTCCGGCCTGGTCTCTGCTTACGTCGGCCTATCTCTTCCGCGACTACGACCATCTGAAGAAGACCTTCGCGAGCGACGTCGGCCAGGAATTCATCAAGATGGCCCGCGACCAGGCGGGCATCGAGGTGATCCGCCCGGTCTACTTCGGCGCGCGTCAGGTCAACCTGAGGTCGACGAAGAAGATCAACACGCCGGCGGATCTCGCTGGTGCGAAGCTCCGCATGCCGCCCGGCGAGTTCTGGCAGTTCCTCGGCGAATCGATCGGCGCCAATCCGACGCCCGTCGCCTTTGCAGAACTCTACACGGCTCTGCAATCCGGGGCGGTCGACGGCCAGGACAATCCCCTGGTCACTGCCAAGACAATGAAGTTCCACGAGGTAACGTCCCAGTTCGTTCTCACCAGCCACGTCGTCGGCTACGACGTGCTGGCAGTCTCCAAGAAGACCTGGGAGGCCCTGAAGCCGCCGCAGCAAGCGAAGTTCCGAAGCGAGGCCGACAAGGCTTTCGACGCGAACGCCGCCAAGTATGATGCGCAGGAGAAGGACGCGATCGAGTTCTTCAAGAAGGAGGGCAAGCAGGTCTATGCGCCGGACCAGAACGCCTTCCGGTCGTTCGCGCAGAAGAAGTACCTCGACAAGTATGCCAATGACTGGCCGAAGGGAGCACTCGAGCGCATCAACGCCATCAAGTAGCCCCCGATGATCGTTCCGCCTGAACCGCGGCCGGCCGTCGGCGGGCAGCCGGCCGCGCGTCAGTTGCCTCGCGTCTGTCCACTTGAAGACGGAACTGATCGATGACGTCGGGGACCTGGTATCGAGGCATTGAAACAGCGCGATGGCTGCGTCGGCGGGCCGAAAACATCGCCGCGTTGCTGCTCCTGGGAATGTTCTTGTGCTTCCT
The DNA here is from genome assembly GCA_044867545.1 of Hyphomicrobiaceae bacterium. Taxonomy (GTDB): domain Bacteria; phylum Pseudomonadota; class Alphaproteobacteria; order Rhizobiales; family Hyphomicrobiaceae; genus DATLZB01. The sequence continues at coordinate 8,271 of JBIOVC010000448.1, forward strand.
GCTCCAGATCGCGGCGAGGTACGTCTTCAACTACCCGCTCGGCTGGACGCAAGAGGCCAGCGCCCTCTGCTGGGTGTGGTGCACGCTGTGGGGCGCCGCGTTTGTCCTACGTGAACGGGACGAGGTTCGCTTCGACATCATCTACAGCGCAAGCAGTGGGCGCACGCGCCGCATTTTCACTGTGATCACCGGCGTTGCGGCGGTCGTGCTGTTCGCGATAGCTCTGCCGGCCGTCATCGCTTACGTGACTTTCCTGAAGGTCGAACGATCGGCCTATCTCGGGATTCGGCTCGACTACCTCTACTCCATCTATGTCCTGTTTTCCGTTGGCGTCATCGTCCGCTACATCGCCCTGATCGGCGCCGCTATTAGAGGCCGCGCGCCCGACATCCAGATCGGAAGCGGATCGGCGCTGTGATCAGCCCGTTCTCCATCTGTATCTGCACGATACTCGGGCTTGGCCTGCTCGGCCTCCCGATCGGCTATTCGATGATCGCCGGCTCGATCCTCTACCTGCTACTGGCAGGTCTCGATCTCGGCACATCGGCAGAGCAGATCCTGAACGGCCTCTACAACAGCTATGTCCTGCTCGCCGTGCCGCTATTTCTGTTCTCCGCCGAGCTGATGAACGTCAGCAGGATGACGGATCAGCTGCTGCGTTTCTGCGACATGCTGGTTGGCCGGTTCCGCGGCGGCCTCGGTCACATCAACATCGTCCAAAGCATTATCTTTGCCGGAATGTCCGGCTCGGCGATTGCGGACCTCGCAGCGACCGGCCGCATCAGCATCGACATGATGACGCGCAACAATCGTTACCCGGTCAGCTACGCGGCCGCCATCACTGCGGCATCGGCTGTCATCGGGCCTATTGTCCCGCCGTCGATCCCGATGGTGCTCTACGCTCTGGTTTCGGACGCCTCTGTTGGCTACCTGTTCCTGGGCGGCGTCATTCCCGGATTGCTGATGGCGATCGCGCAGATGGTGATCAACGCCATCCTTGCGCACCGGAACGACTTTCCGGTCGAGAAGCCTATTCCGTTTCGCGAGTGGCCGGGCATCACCGTGACCGCCATGCCCGCCCTGCTGATGCCAGTAATCCTGCTCGGCGGCATTTATGGGGGCGTGATGACGCCGACCGAGGCCGCGGCCGTCGCCGCCGCGTACGCGCTCTTGGTCGCCACGTTCTGGTATCGCAAGGTTGGCGCCGGGGACATGTATTTGGCAGTGCTGAACAGCTCGCGCTCGACCGCGTCGATCGGCATGCTGATCGCCGGTGCGCTCGTGTTCAACTATGTGGTGACCATCGAGCAGATCCCGGAAACAGTTCGCGGCCTTCTCGCGGGATATGATCTCTCGCCGATCGCGTTCCTCTTGTGGGTGAACATCATCCTGCTTGTTCTCGGCTGCCTGCTCGAGGGCACAACGATCATCCTCGTCATTTTGCCGATCTTCATTCCGACGGCGAAGGCGCTCGGAATCGATCTCGTGCATTTCGGCGTGATCGCCGTCTTCAACATCATGATCGGCCTGATCACGCCGCCCTACGGACTGCTGCTGTTTATCGCCTCGGCAATCTCGGGCGCACCGTTGCGCGCCATCATCCGCGATATGAGCCCGTTCGTTGCCGCGACCATCGTCGCGCTCGGCATCATCACCTTCGTTCCCGAGACGGTCCTCTGGCTGCCGCGGCTGCTGGGCTACAAGGGATAGCCCGCACCTGCTCATGCAGCGCCCTTCGTTGACGGAATGAACTAAATGGTACATTTTGCAGAGAAGTTGCTGAAAGGAACGCCGGGGGTTCCGAGCGCGACGGCGCTGCTCGCTTAAGACCCGCTTCCAGACAGTTGAGGTTCGCGATGACCTTGCGACTGATGATCCTCAACGGCCCGAACCTCAATCTTCTGGGTGTCCGCGAGCCGCACATTTACGGATCGACCACCCTTGCCGACATCGAGGCGACCTGCCAGGTTTTTGCCAAGCGTCTCGGCCTATCGCTTGAGCTTCAACAGTCCAATCACGAAGGCGCCCTGGTCGATCTGATCCAGTCGGCGCGTGAGGGCGCTGATGCCCTCATCATCAATCCTGCAGGCTATTCCTTCACTTCCGTCGCTATTCTCGACGCTCTCAAGGTTTTCCGGGGCCCGATCATCGAGGTGCACATCTCCAATATCCATGCCCGCGATGAGGCGCACCGTCACTCGATGATCTCGAGCGTGGCAAAGGCGGTCTTATGCGGCTTCGGCCCGTATGGCTACGTCCTCGCCATGCAGGCGGCCGCTCACATGTTGGGTCTGCTTCCCGAGCTGAGGCTGCCTCACCCTGCCGAGCAGCTCGCGGAGAGGGTCGATGGATGACGCGACAACTGGTCGGCCTGATCGGCACCAACATCGCCAAATCGCTGTCGCCGGCGCTGCACGAGGACGCATTCGCCGCAGCCGGCATTCGCGGCTACTACCACATCATGGACCTCGACCGTCTGCCCGGGCGGCGGCTTGAGGACTTGCTACACGCAGCGCGCATGGCCGGCTTCGCCGGTGTCAACATCACCTACCCGTGCAAGGAAGCCGTGCTGCCCCTGCTCGATGAGTTGTCCGAAGAGGCACGCTCGATCGGAGCGGTGAACACGGTCACCATCGATCGCAGCGGCCGGACCAGGGGCTACAACACCGACCGGGCCGGCTTTCGGCAGGGCTTCGAGGAACGTCTCGGCCGCATCGACGGCGAAACGGTCCTCCTCGTCGGAGCCGGAGGCGCTGGCCGTGCCGTGGCGTTCGCCCTGCTCGACCTCGGTGCCACACGCATCCTGGTCCACGACAGGGACACGGAGCGCGCCGAGGGGCTTGCGGCACAACTCGGCGAACGGTGCCGCCCCGAGCACGATCTGGCCTCCGCGCTCGGCGGGGTGGCAGGCGTGGTGAACGCCACGCCGGTCGGAATGCTCGGCTTCCCGGGCAATCCCGTGCCCATGCACGCCGTGGAGAGGCGGCACTGGGTCGCCGACGTGATCTATACGCCGCTTGACACCGAGCTGATCAAGGCAGCGCGCACCAACGGCGCGCGGGTCGTCAACGGCGCCGGCATGTGCGTGCACCAGGCTGCAGAAAGCTTCC
>JBIOVC010000449.1:0-2067 GCA_044867545.1 Hyphomicrobiaceae bacterium
GACGCTCACATCGTCCGCGGGCTGATCGCGATCCTGTTCGCGGTCGTCGACGGCAAGAGCCCGGAGGAGATCCTGGCGCTCGACATCAACGCGGCGTTCGCCGCGCTGGGGCTAAAGGAGCACCTCACTCCGCAGAGGTCCAACGGAGTGGTCGCCATGATCGAGCGCATCCGGGCCGATGCACGTAAGGCGCAGGCGCAGCATCCGGTCGGTGTCCACTAACCGAGCCTGATCTCAACCGTTCGCCTCCTCCTGGACGTCCGTGCCGTCGATCGCCGGCCGGTAGCCGTCGGCTCCCCAGTGGCGGATCCTTGAAGCGGTCGTCGGTGGCGGCCCGGCTTCGATGCCGTAGTGGCGTGCCAGGCGCTTCAATGCGATCTGCAAGATCACCTTGCCTGCACGCTGCGGCCAGCCGGCGGAACGCTCGGCCTGCTCGAGCCCCTGCAGGTGGCAGCACACATCGATCAATACGCCCGCGAGCTCGGGGCCGACCGCGGCCAGCGCCTGGGTCACGCGTTGGCGTGCCGCCAGAGCGTTGTCGGAGAGCTCGGAGACTGCCGTCGAACCGCTGCGGCGCTGTCGCCGCACTGGCGCGGTCATGCTCCAGGACGCGGTCACGCGCGGCGTCATCTGCGCGAACCAGAAGTCGGTCCTCAGCCGCTCGCCGGCCTCGAACTCGGCGGCGGATAGGAGTGGCTCGCCCTGCTTGTCGGTGCGACGTCGGAGCCACGCAAGCGGGCTCTCGTCCCGGTTGAAGTGCGGGCGCTTTGCGGCATTCCTGGCGCGGCTGGGTGCGGCCCTGCCGGCGACGGCGGTCCCGGCAACTCTCACAATCGACTTCCCCCGCTTGGTGAGCATCATCTGATCGGCTCCCGCCTCGGCGATCCATCCTGCCGCGAGCGCCCGCGTTACCTCCTCCAGACTCACGCCGGTTGCAGTCCTGCGGGGCGTCTTGCCGGGACAGACGAGATCGGCGCCGTCGTTGCGTCGCCGGAGAAACGCGCCGGGCCGCGCCAGGACCTTGAGCTTGCGCAGCAATGCGCCGTCGATGCCGGACGGGACTGCCTCCATGCCGAATGACCTCAGAGGATGTGATGCTGTCTACGGGGCTATGGATTCAAGCTGGGATTCGTTCTCCGCCCTGCCCGTCCGGTTGCGTTTCCTCGCTTCGCTCAAGTGCGCTCGGTCTCTTTGGCGTCACCGCCTCGGTCCAACCAGGATGCGGACAATGTCCTCCAAGAGGACGAGAGCGGCATCGAAGCTCGAATTGTCCCGGCGCCGCTCGATGACTATGCATGCGTGAGCGACTGTGGTGCGGTCGCGCTCGAACAGCTCGCCGACCTCGGTGAGGCTCAATCCGCAAGCAACGTGGGCGAGATACATGGCGACCTGCCGGGCGAGCGCGACCCTCGCGCGCCCGCGGGTCGGCAGCCGCAGCAGGTCGGATTCGATGTCGAAGACGCCAGCCACCATCAGGTCGAGCAGGGCGTGGAGCTCGGATTTCGGGAAGCCGGGCCGTTCCGGCTCCAACAGCGCAAACTCAGGTGTCGTCGAGCTGAAGTGAAGATCTGATCCAGGCTTCATAGCGATACCCGGCCCTCGAGCTGATGGATCCGATGACTCGCCGATGCGTTCAGGTCCAAGAGGTCGCGAGCCCAACTATAGGTGCAGTCCGTCCTTCGTCCCTGCCAGGTTATAGGCGGAGGGTGAACGGCGGGGATATCCCGGGAGGGGGTTAACAGCCGGGTCGGAGAAATCCCCGCAGCCTGCCGTCGTGCAAGTGTTCCAGCGCAGGGCAACAGGACCGGCGGTGGAGCTCGGTGCGCAAAGCTGTCAGCATGCCTGTGCGCCGCCGGCGGCGGCCGGGCTCGTTCGCTCCGTCCTACGATTCGAGGGAAGGTGGGACGTCCCGCTATCTGCGCCAGCGCGATCTGCCGCGGCTGTTACCGTTGCTTGCCAGCGAATGCCGCGCGACTTCATTGGCCGAGCATGAGCGGCTCGTCGCCATGCTGAGGCGCGCGTTGCGCGCGGAGCGCCTGCGGGGCGTTGCGGGTGAGTGGAGCTATG
>JBIOVC010000450.1:0-3937 GCA_044867545.1 Hyphomicrobiaceae bacterium
TGCCCAAGGTGAAGATCGAGGTGGTGCTGGCGGACGAGATGCTGGACAAGGCCGTCGAGGCCATCCAGAAGGCGGCCAAGACCGGCCGCATCGGCGACGGCAAGATCTTCATCTCGACCGTCAACGAAGCCATCCGCATCCGCACGGGCGAAACCGGGAACGACGCGATCTAGCCGACAAATCCGCGACGCGGCGCTTGCACACGGGCAAGCACTTCGCCCTTGCACGCTCGCGCAGCATGACATCCTGATGAAGCTGTAACCCGAATTATCTGAAAACAGGGGGAGTAGCAAAAGATGACGACGCCTGCCGACGTCCTGAAGCTGATCAAGGACAAGGACGTGAAATTCGTGGACCTGCGGTTCACGGACACCAAGGGCAAGATGCAGCACGTGACCGCCGATGCGACGTGCATCGACGAGGGTGTGTTCGCCGACGGCTACGCGTTCGACGGCTCGTCGATCGCCGGCTGGAAGGGCATCGAGGCCTCCGACATGCTGCTGATGCCGGATGCCAACTCGGCGCATACCGACCCGTTCTTCGCGCAGACCACGCTCGCAATGTTCTGCGACGTGCTCGAGCCGTCGACCGGCGATCTCTATGAGCGCGACCCGCGCGGCATCGCCAAGAAGGCCGAGACCTACATGAAGTCGACCGGCGTCGGCGACGCCATCTTCTTCGGTCCGGAAGCCGAGTTCTTCATCTTCGACGATGTCCGATTCACGACCGATCCCTTCAACACCGGCTTCAGGCTCGACGGCTCGGAGCTGCCGACCAACACCGGCACCGAGTACGAGATGGGCAACCTCGGCCACCGCCCGCGCACGAAAGGCGGCTACTTCCCGGTGCCGCCGGTCGACAGCGCGCAGGACATCCGCTCCGAGATGCTGTCGGTGCTGGCCGAGATGGGCGTGATCGTGGAAAAGCATCACCACGAGGTCGCCTCCTCGCAGCACGAGCTCGGCGTGAAGTTCGGCCCGATGGTCAAGATGGGCGACGGCATGCAGATCTATAAATATGTCTGCCACAACGTCGCCCAGGCCTACGGCAAGACCGTCACGTTCATGCCGAAGCCGGTCTACGGCGACAACGGCTCGGGCATGCACGTGCACCAGTCGATCTGGAAGGGCTCGACTCCAGTGTTCGCCGGCAACAAGTATGCCGACTTGTCGGAGACCTGCCTCTACTACATCGGCGGCATCCTCAAGCACGCCAAGGCGATCAACGCCTTCACCAACCCGACCACCAACTCCTACAAGCGCCTGGTGCCCGGTTACGAGGCCCCCGTGCTCTTGGCCTACTCGGCGCGCAACCGGTCGGCCTCCTGCCGCATCCCCTACACCACCAACCCGAAGGCCAAGCGCGTCGAGGTTCGCTTCCCCGATCCTTCCGCCAACCCGTATCTGGGCTTTGCCGCTATGCTGATGGCAGGCCTCGACGGCATCACCAACAAGCTCCATCCGGGCGAGCCGATGGACAAGAACCTCTACGATCTGCCCCCAGCGGAGCTGTCAAAGATCCCGACGGTGTGCGGCTCGCTGCGCGAGGCGATGGAAAGCCTCGACAAGGACCGCGCGTTCCTGAAGGCCGGCGGCGTGTTCGGCGACGACATGATCGACGCCTACATCGAGCTGAAGATGGCCGAGGTCGCGCGCTTCGAGATGACGCCGCATCCGGTCGAGTTCGACATGTACTACTCGGTCTGAGCCGGGGGGCATCGGACCAGAAAGAGGGCGGCCCCCAGGGGTCGCCCTCTTTTGTTGCGCGCAAGCTCAACCGTTTGTGCGGTTCACCCTCCCCCTCGAAGAGGGAGGTGAAGGATCGATGCGCACATGTCGCGTCAAATCGATGCCGAGCGCCGCTTCAGGTCCTCGCAGATCGAGGTGACGAGCCGGCCCAGCTCGACAAAGTCGCGCTTGCGGGTTGAGGACTTTCGCCAGGCGAGGCCCAGAATGCGATGGGGCTCGGGCTCGGCAAAGCGCATGAGGCGGATCTCGCCGTGCCGCCGCTCGAGGTCGAGGCAGAGCTCGGGCAGCAGCGTCACGCCGTAGCCGTTGGAGACCATCTGTACGATGGTCGACAGCGTGGAGGCGCCGAAGGTGTCGATGCCCTGCACCTGCTGCAGGCCGCAGTAGGAGAGTGCCTGGTTGCGCAGGCAGTGCCCCTCCTCCAGCAGCAGCAGGCGGTCGTGGGCGAGCAGGTCGGGCGTGGCGCGCATGCGGCCGGTGACCTTTCGCGAGGCCGGAAGCGCCAGAAGGAACCGGTCCTTGAACAGGCTGACTGTCTCGACGTCCGGGTGATCGATCGGCAGCGCCAGCAGCAGGACATCGAGCTGTCCGGCAGTAAGCTCGCGCACGAGCGGGGCGGTCTGGGTCTCGCGGATGTGCAGCTCGAGCTCGGCGTGCTCCTCGCGCAGGACCGGCAGCAAGGGCGGCAGGAGGTAGGGCGCCACCGAAGGAATGACGCCGAGCTTGAGCGGCCCGGACAGCAGCCGGTCGCGGTGGCGGGCATAGTCGGCGAGGTCGCGGGTGGCGGCCAGCACGCGCTCGGCCCGCCTGGCCACCTCGGCACCGACGTCGGTGAGAGCAACGCTGCCGGCGCGCCGCTCGACGAGCTCGGCGCCCAGAGCCTCCTCGAGCTGGCGGATCTGCATCGAGAGCGCCGGCTGCGACACGGAGCACTGCTCCGCAGCCCTGCCGAAATGGAGATTCCGCGCAAGGGCCTCGAGGTACCGAAGTTGTCGGAGGGTGACCATGCCGATAAGTTAGGCTTATCGTTGATCTCAATCAAGCCGATTGGACATTATTGGCTTAAGCAACCATTCTGCACCCGTTCCAGAGGCAGCCAAGGAGGAGCGTGAGGATGGCCAAATCCCCACAACCGATAGCCACTGCTGGCGATCCGACAGCGGACAATAGAAGCTCGCGCCGGAATAGCGGGCGAACGGCGCAGGCTGGCCAGCGGGTGGCCCGCCTCGACTGAGCCTCATCATCGCTGCCGATCCACGTCGGCAGAGGCGGTGCAGAAGAAAGCTTCAGAGCACGATCGGAGAGAAACATGGACGCAAAGACTGAGGACAAAGGCGCGGGCAAATGCCCGTTCACGGGCAGCCACGGATCCGCGAACCGCGACTGGTGGCCGAGCACGCTGGACGTTTCGGTTCTCCATCGGAACTCCAACCTGTCCGATCCGATGGGCGAGGCGTTCGACTACGCCAAGGAGTTCAAGTCGCTCGACCTCGATGCCGTTATCAAGGACCTCAATGCGCTGATGACGGACTCGCAGGACTGGTGGCCGGCCGACTTCGGCCACTACGGCGGTCTGATGATCCGCATGGCGTGGCACAGCGCAGGCACCTACCGCATCACCGACGGCCGCGGCGGCGCTGGCGCCGGCCAGCAGCGCTTCGCGCCGCTCAACTCGTGGCCGGACAACGCCAACCTCGACAAGGCGCGCCGGCTGTTGTGGCCGATCAAGCAGAAGTACGGCCGGAAGATTTCCTGGGCCGACCTGATGATCCTCGCCGGCAACGTCGCGCTCGAGTCGATGGGCTTCAAGACGTTCGGCTTCGCCGGCGGCCGTGCCGACGTGTGGGAGCCTGAGGAGCTCTTCTGGGGCCCCGAAGGCACGTGGCTCGGCGATGAACGCTACAGCGGCGAGCGCCAGCTTGCCGAGCCGCTCGGCGCCGTGCAGATGGGTCTGATCTACGTCAATCCGGAAGGGCCGAACGGCAATCCGGACCCGATCGCGGCGGCGAAGGATATCCGCGAGACGTTCTTCCGCATGGCCATGAACGATGAGGAGACCGTTGCGCTGATCGCGGGCGGCCACTCGTTCGGCAAGACCCACGGCGCGGGCGATCCGTCGCTCATCGGTGCGGAGCCGGAGGGCGCGGCAATCGAGGACCAGGGCCTCGGCTGGAAGAGCAAGTTCAAGA
>JBIOVC010000451.1:0-2303 GCA_044867545.1 Hyphomicrobiaceae bacterium
ATTCACGCTGCAGGTCGTGGAGCCGCATCTCAATGGACCCGGCGGCGACGTCCCCGTGATGGTCTGGGATCAGCGCCGCGGCATGGCGGAGGTCGTCTGCGGGCAGGGCTCAGCACCCGCCGGTGCATCGATCGCGCACTACCGCGGCCACCTCGGGCTCGATCTGGTCCCGGGGACCGGCCTGCTCGCCGCCTGCATCCCCGGCACGTTCGAGACCTACATGCTTATCCTCGAGCGCTACGGGACGATGCGGCTCGCCGACGTGCTTGAGCCGGCGATCGGGTATGCGCGCGGCGGCTATCCGCTGGTGCCGCGGATCGTTGACACGATCGCAACCGTCGAGGAGCTGTTCCGGGTCCATTGGCCGACGTCGGCTGCGGTCTATCTTGCGGACGGCGGCGTCCCCAAGGCCGGCGCCCTGTTCCGCAACCGCCAGCATGCGGCGACCTATGAGCGTATTCTGAAGGAGGCTCAGTCGGGCGGGGGCAGCCGCGAGGCGGAGATCGCGCGGGCGCGGCGGGCCTGGAGCCAGGGGTTCGTTGCCGAGGCCATCGACCGTTTCTGCCGGACGCAGGAGGTGATGGACGTCAGTGGACGCCGGCACAAGGGCGTGCTGACGGGCGAGGACATGGCCGGCTGGCAGCCGACGGTCGAGGAGCCGCTTCATCTCGAGTACGGGCGGCTTCGCGTGCTGAAGCCGGGCCCGTGGTCACAGTCCCCCGTGCTGCTGCAGATGCTCGCGCTGCTCAAGGGATACGATCTCAACCGCATGAGCGCGACGGACCCGGAGTTCGTGCATCTCTGGATCGAGTCCGCCAAGCTCGCCTACGCCGACCGCGAGGCGTTCTACGGCGATCCGAGATTTGCCGATGTGCCGATGCAGACGTTGCTGTCGGAGGCATACAACGCAGAGCGACTCCGGCTGATCAGCGATCGTCATGCCTCGATGGAGCAGCGGCCCGGCGCCCCGGGCGGGCGAGCCGGCCGAGTGCATCTGCCGGGCGCGCGGCAGGCTGGCGCGGGCACAGGCGGCGCCGGCGAGCCGACGACCGGCGGTGCAGGCGAGCCAACCGCCGGACGCCTTCACACGGGACACGGCGCCGACGACGTCGGCACGACGGCGAGAGGCGAGACGCGCGGCGACACCTGCCACGTCGACATCATCGACCGGCACGGCAACATGTTCACGGCCACGCCTTCCGGCGGCTGGCTGCAATCCGCACCCGTCATCCCCGAGCTCGGCTTCCCGCTCGGCACGCGGGCGCAGATGTTCTGGCTGGACGAAGGCCTGCCGTCGTCTCTCGCCCCCGGCAAACGGCCGCGCACCACGCTCTCGGTCGGCATGGCGCTGCGGGACGGCGCTCCGTACCTCGCCTGGGGCACGCCCGGCGGCGACCAGCAGGACCAGTGGAATTCCCAGCTCCTGCTGCGCCACGTACATTTCGGCATGAACCTGCAGCAGGCGATCGATGCGCCGTCGTGGCACATCGCGCACTTCCCGAGCTCGTTCTGGCCGCGTCAGGCCCGGCCGGGCGTGGTCATCGTTGAGGGGCGGCTGCCCGAGAGCACGATCAAGGAGCTCAAGCGGCGCGGGCATCTTGTCGAAGTCGGCGGCGACTGGAGCGAGGGACGGCTCTCGGCTGCGTCGATGGAAGGCAACGTCCGCAGAGCCGCGGCCAACGCACGCGGCATGCAGGGCTACGCGGCGGGGCGGTAAGCGCCAATGGCAGTCTGTAGGTCGGGCTGAGCCTTCGCAAAGCCCGACAGCACCGGTGCGGCAAGGACCTCGTCGGGCTTCCGCCAAACCTTCGTTCGGCGTCAGCACCGACCTACAAGAGATCCGGTGGGATTGCCTCACAGGTACACGTCGGCGATGTCGACGGTGGTGCGGTGACCGACGTCGTCGAAATGCTGCTCGAGCCAGGCAGCGGCGGTGGCACGGCCCTCGTCGCGGAGCTGCTTCAAGAAATCCCAGTCGGTGTTGAACTTGCTCGCGCCGCCGTAGCGCACCATCGCGGCGTCGTTGCGGATCGCGTGGATGAGCATCCTGGCGTAGTGCCGGGTGTCCAGCTCGTGGTGCTCGATCAATCGCCCAACGAAGGCGATGGCGCGCATCTCGCGCATCAGCGAAGAATTGAACGTGATCTCGTTCATGCGGTCGACGATCTCGGGCGCGGAGGTCGGCACCTCGTCGCGCACGATCGGGTTGATGTGGACGATGATGACGTCGCGGGAAGCCCCCTTGTAGATCAGCGGGAAGACGGCGGGGTTGCCCATGAAGCCGCCGTCCCAGTAGTGCTCGC
>JBIOVC010000452.1:0-2850 GCA_044867545.1 Hyphomicrobiaceae bacterium
TCTTCGACCCGACGCGCGAATACGACGCCTGCGGTGTCGGCTTCATCGTCGACCTCAAGGGCGGAAAGAGCCACAAGATCATCGTCGACGCGCTGGCGATCCTGGAGAACCTCGAGCATCGCGGCGCCGTCGGTGCCGATCCGCTGGCCGGCGACGGCGCCGGCATCCTGCTCCAGATCCCGCACGCGTTCCTGAGCGAGGAATGCGAGAAGGCCGGCTTCAAGCTGCCGAAGCCCGGCCAGTATGCGGTCGGTCACCTGTTCATGCCGCAGGATCGGCGCCTCGCGGCGCACTGCGAGCGCGTATGGTCGCGCATCCTGCGCGAGGAGGGACTGACCCTGCTCGGCTGGCGCGACGTGCCGGTCGACAACTCGTGCCTCTCCGAGATGGTGAAGGCGACCGAACCGATTCACCGGCAGGTGTTTATCGCCCGCCCGAAGTCGATCAAGGACGCCGATGCCTTCGAGCGCAAGCTCTACCTCGTGCGCAAGATCGTCTCCAACGCGATCCACGCCGCCTACAAGGCGCGCGACATCGGCCACTACACGGTGAGCCTGTCGAGCCGCACGCTCGTCTACAAGGGCATGTTCCTGTCCTATCAGGTGCGGGGCTATTACAAGGACCTCTCCGATCCGCGGCTAGCCTCCGCGCTGGCACTCGTCCACCAGCGGTTCTCGACCAACACCTTCCCGTCCTGGAAGCTCGCCCACCCCTACCGGATGGTCGCCCACAACGGCGAGATCAACACGCTCCGCGGCAACAACAACTGGATGGCCGCGCGGCAGGCCTCGGTGACGACGCCGCTGTTCGGGGCCGACATCGGCAAGCTGTGGCCGATCTCCTACGAGGGCCAGTCCGACACCGCCTGCTTCGACAACGCGCTCGAGTTCCTGGTGATGGGCGGCTACCCGCTCGCGCATGCCGCCATGATGCTGATCCCCGAGGCGTGGGCCGGCAACCCGCTGATGGATGGCAAGCGGCGTGCCTTCTACGAGTACCACGCCTGCCTGATGGAGCCGTGGGACGGACCCGCATCGATGGCATTCACCGACGGCCGCCAGATCGGCGCCACCCTCGACCGCAACGGCCTGCGCCCCGCCCGCTATCTCGTCACCAAGGATGATCGCGTGATCATGTCCTCGGAGTCGGGGGTCCTCCCGATCCCCGAGGACGAGATCGCCGAGAAGTGGCGCCTGCAGCCGGGCAAGATGCTGCTGATCGACCTCGCCGAAGGGCGCATCATCTCCGACGACGAGCTGAAGTCGGAGCTGGCCTCGCGCTACCCCTACGAGCAGTGGCTCAAACGCACCCAGATCCAGGTCGGCGACCTGCCGCTCGCCTCCGAGCCCAAGCGCCGGCGCACCAACGTCGCTTTGCTCGATCTGCAGCAGGCCTTCGGCTACACCGAGGAGAGCCTCAAGTTCCTGATGGCGCCGATGGCGCACACGGGCCAGGAGGCGGTCGGCTCGATGGGTAACGACACGCCGATCTCGGCTCTGTCGTCGAAGCCGAAGCTGCTCCACACCTACTTCAAGCAGAACTTCGCGCAGGTGACGAACCCGCCGATCGACTCGATCCGCGAGGAGCTCGTCATGAGCCTCGTCTCGTTCATCGGGCCGCGTCCGAACCTGCTCGATCTGGAAGGCACCTCGAAGCTGAAGCGTCTGGAGGTCGGCCAGCCGATCCTGAGCAACGACGAGCTGGAGCGCATCCGCCAGATCGGAGCGGTCGAGACCAACCAGTTCAACTCGCTGACGATCGACATCACCTATCCCTCCGAGCACGGCACGGCCGGAATGTCGCCCGCCCTCGACGTCGTCTGCGCCGAAGCCGAGGAGGCGGTGCGCTCCGGCGACTGCAACATCATCATCCTGTCCGACCGCGCGACCGGCCCGGACCGCGTCCCGATCCCGTCGCTGCTCGCGACCTCCGCCGTCCACCATCATCTAATCCGGCAGGGCCTCAGAACCTCGGTCGGGCTCGTGGTCGAGACCGGCGAGGCGCACGAGGTGCACCAGTTCGCCACGCTCGCCGGCTACGGCGCCGAGGCGATCAACCCCTACCTGGCGTTCGAGACGCTGGCGCAGCTTCTGCCCGGCCTCGATGAGAAGCTGACGCTGAAGGAAGCGATCAAGCGCTACATCAAGGCGGTCGACAAGGGACTGCTGAAGGTGATGTCCAAGATGGGCATCTCGACCTACCAGTCCTATTGCGGCGCGCAGATCTTCGACGCCGTTGGCTTGAGGTCGAGCTTCGTCAACCGCTACTTCACCGGCACCCACACCCAGGTCGAGGGCGTCGGCCTCAGGCAGATCGCGCGCGAGACGGTGGAGCGCCACAGCCAGGCGTTCGGCAACGTGCCGGCGCTCGACGGCGCGCTCGATGTCGGCGGCGAGTACGCGTTCCGCATCCGCGGCGAGGCGCACATGTGGCGGCCCACCGTGGTCGCCGACCTGCAGCACGCCGTGCGCGCCACCGCAAACGAAGACGCCATGAGCGGCAAGGTCCCGCAGAAGTACCGCGACTACGCACGCCAGATCAACGAGCAGACCGAGCAGCTCATGACCATGCGCGGGCTGTTCCGGATCCGCTCGGCCGAGGAGATCGGCCGCAAGCCGGTGCCGCTCGAGGAGGTCGAGCCCGCCGCCAAGATCGTGCGCCGCTTTTCGACCGGCGCCATGAGCTTCGGCTCGATCAGCCGCGAGGCGCACACCACGCTCGCGATCGCCATGAACCGGATCGGCGGCAAGTCGAACACCGGCGAGGGCGGCGAGGAGTCGGACCGCTACAAGCCGCTCGCCAACGGCGACTCGATGCGCTCGGCCATCAAGCAGGTGGCCTCGGGCCGCT
>JBIOVC010000453.1:0-4503 GCA_044867545.1 Hyphomicrobiaceae bacterium
GCGATGATGTCGCCGTTGGCCGAGAACCGTTGGCCGAGCTTGTCCGACAAGGCGAGCCCGCGCTCGCGCGAGCGGAGCAGGATCTCGGTCGTGCCGAGCGTACCGGCAGCGAGCACGACGATGTCGGCATTGACGCTGAGCTCGGCCGGCTTGTCGCGCGGCGCGCCGAGCCGCGTTACCTGCAACCGCCAGCGGCCCTCTGCCGTCGGCTCCACATGGCGCACCTTGGCATGCGTGAAGATCTCCGCACCGTGGCGCGCGGCCTCGGGCAGGTAGGTAAGCGCCACCGTATTCTTGGCGCCGACATTGCACCCCCCGCAGCAGTCGCCGCAGCGCGTGCACGCCGGCTGCGCGATACCCGCCGGATTGACAGTCGCCTCGAAGCTCACCGCCACCGGCGGCGCGATCGTCGACTGGTCGAGCGCGAGCGCCGCGCGAGCGAGCGCCTGGAACTTGGGAAGGCTCGCGGCGTCCGGGTCGGGTGCGGGCCTGAGCCACCGCGCAGCCCGCCGAAAGCCTTCATCGATCAGCCCGTCCTGCGCGATCTGGCCTGGCCAAGCCGCGTCGGCGAACACGCGCGGGTCAGGCCTGAGCGCGACGCCGGCATTGACGAGCGAGCCGCCGCCGAGGCCGCACCCGACCACCACGTGTATGTCCTCGCCGACCCTGACGTCGTAAAGCGCGGTCTCCGATCCGGTGCGGACCCGGCGGCCCGTGACCCGGAGTTCTCGGCTGAGATCGGGAAACCGGGCCGGAAAGTCTCCCGTGGCGAATTCCCGCCCCCGTTCGAGCACCGCGACCCGCTTGCCGGCGCGCGCGAGCCGCGCCGCGGCAACGCCACCACCATACCCTGAGCCGACCACGACGGCGTCGTAGTGTGGTGCGATATCATCGAGCGGACGGGCGAGGCGCTGCATGCATGGGCTCGGTGGGCGAGGATATCGTCGGGTTGGGTGCGGCACGTCGTCGACGGTCGCAGATCGCATCCGCATGCCACACTATAGAGCCTCGCGCACCCGTGAAATGCTCTCACGCGCCGCGATGATAGATTGCTCGGTCCGGCCTGTAGATGATCGACTTAGAGGCGCACAATGGATCACGCTGCACGATTGCTGTTCATCGCCGGCAGCGCGCGCGAGGCATCGTTCAACAAGCGGCTGGCCCGGCTCGGCGCCGAGATCGCCGCTGCCAACGGCATCGCCGCGACTTTCGCCGACCTCGGCGACTACCCGATGCCGATCTACGACGGCGATCTCGAAGCGCGCGACGGGCCGCCGGAGAACGCCCGCAAGCTGAAGGCTCTGATGGAGGTGCACTCCGGCATCTTCATTGCCTCGCCCGAGTACAACGCCGGCATCACGCCGCTCTTGAAGAACGCGCTCGACTGGGTGAGCCGCATCCGCGATGAGGGCGAGGGGCCGCTACAGGTCTACAAGACGCGCGTGTTCGCCATCTCGGGAGCATCGAACGGCCGCTTTGGCGCCGTCCGCAGCCTTATCGCCTTGCGCCAGAGCCTGACCCTCGGCATGGGCGCTCTCGTCCTGCCCGAGCAGCTAGCGCTCGCTCACGCCGGAGAAGCGTTCGACGAGCAGGGGCACCTGAAGGACAAAGCCCAGCAGGAGCTGCTGAAGACCATCATCCAGAAGCTCGCCCGCGCCGCCAAGATGCTGCATGGCGGCGAGTGAAGGTGCGGCCGCGGCCCATGGGAGCCGCCCGCTTTGACATCGGGGTCCGGCCCATGCTCCAAGACCGGCGACGAAGCAGTCTGGAGCACATGCCGTATGCCGAATGCAACAGCAAGTGAGCGGCTGATCGTTGCCCTCGACGTGCCCGGCATCGACGATGCCCTCGGCCTCGTCGGCAGGCTCGGGACCGCGGCCGGTATCTACAAGGTTGGCCTCGAGCTGGTGTGTGGCGGCGGCATCGGCCTTGCGCAGCAGCTCGCCCGCGCCGGCAAGCGCGTTTTCCTCGACCTCAAGCTGCTCGACATCCCGAACACGGTCGAGAAGGCAACCGCCAATGTTGCGCGGCAGGGCGTGGAGTACCTGACCGTCCACGGCCTTGACCGCAAGACGCTCGACGCCGCTGTGCGCGGCCGTGGCGACAGCAAGCTGAATCTCCTTGCGGTCACCGTTCTGACGAGCCTCGACGCGCCGGACCTGCGCGAGCAGGGCGTGGCGTCGATGTCGCCGGCGGAGCTGGTCGTTCACCGTGCGAAGCTCGCCCATGCCGCCGGCTTCGACGGCGTGGTAGCTTCGAGCCGCGAGGCGGCCGACATCCGTGCCGCGATCGGAGACGGATTCCTGATCGTCACACCCGGCGTTCGTCCCGCTGGCGGGCCGGTGGGAGATCAGGCTCGCATCGCTACGCCCGCCGAAGCGATCCGCGCCGGCGCGACCCATCTGGTGGTCGGCCGTCCGATCACGGCAGCCGATGACCCAGCCGCCGCCGCTGCCGCGATCTGTCGTGAGATCGAGCAGGCGTTGGCCGGCGGCTGAAGAGCAACGAGGCGAACCCGTTGGCGCATTTCCCGCAAGGCTCTGGCCGGCCCCCGTGGCAGGCAAGCGTGCTGACCATCTTCCCCGAAATCTTCCCGGGGCCGCTCGGGGTATCGCTCGTGGGCGGCGCGCTCGACGCCGGCATCTGGTCGCTCGACACGATCGACATCCGCACCTTCGGCATCGGCCGCCACGCCACCATCGATGATCACCCGGCAGGCGGCGGCGCCGGCATGGTGATGCGCTGCGACGTCATTGCCGCCGCCCTCGACCATGCCCGAGCCACGGCGCCCGAATTACCGATGATCTATCTCTCGCCGCGCGGCACGCCGCTCGATCAGTCCCGCGTTCGCGACCTTGCCGCCGGACCGGGCGTGATCCTGCTCGCCGGCCGATTCGAGGGGATCGACGAGCGCGTGATCGAGGGCCGGGGTCTCACCGAGATCTCGATCGGCGACTACGTGCTCGCCGGTGGCGAGGTCGCGGCGATGGTGCTGATCGAGGCCTGCGTGCGCCTGCTGCCCGGCGTGGTCGGCAGCGCCGCCTCGCTCGCCGAGGAAAGCTTCAGCGAGCGCCTGCTCGAGTACCCCCAGTACACCCGCCCGCGCGAGTGGGAGGGCCGCGGCATCCCCGAGGTCCTGCTCTCCGGCGACCACGGCAAGATCGCCGACTGGCGCCGGGCCGAGGCGGAACGGCTCACCCGCGAGCGCCGCCCGGACCTTTGGCCACGGCCGAACAAGCAGCGCTGACGCCGTTTCGGCCATCGACAACCGCCCATGATTGGGCTATCTAGCGCGCGACCGGATTTTCCCGAACGGACAGCCCGTGCGAGTCGCTGGCGCACTGCGACCGGCTCGCCGTTGTTCGAAGCTTCCGAGGTAGCCCCAATGAACATCCTCCAGGTGCTCGAAAAAGAGCAGATCGACGCGATCACGGCCAAGCGCATCGTGCCCGAGTTCGAGGCCGGCGACACCGTCAAGGTCATGGTTAAGGTGATCGAGGGCGAGGGCGACAAGCAGAGCGTCCGCCTGCAGGCCTACGAGGGCGTCGTCATCGCCCGCTCCGGCTCCGGCCTCAACGAGAACTTCACGGTACGGAAGATCTCTTACGGCGAGGGCGTCGAGCGCGTGTTCCCGATCTACTCGCCCTACATTGCCGAGATCGAGGTGCTGCGCCGCGGCAAGGTGCGCCGGGCGAAGCTCTATTATCTGCGCGGCCGCCGCGGCAAGTCGGCCCGC
Organism: Hyphomicrobiaceae bacterium; assembly: GCA_044867545.1. GTDB lineage: Bacteria > Pseudomonadota > Alphaproteobacteria > Rhizobiales > Hyphomicrobiaceae > DATLZB01. The sequence goes on from JBIOVC010000453.1 coordinate 3,737, forward strand.
ATCGTCGAGCGCTCGGACGCCCGCGCCAAGCGCCTCAACGCCGCCTTCAAGGGCTTCCGCAAGCCGAAGGGCGAGGCCGACGATCTGAAGCTGATCTCCGGCGTCACGGCGGACCTCGAGACGCAGCTCAAGAAATTCAACGTGCTGCGCTTCGACCAGATCGCCGCCTTCTCCGACGACGACATCGCCAACCTCGACGAGGCCCTGAAGCTCGACGGCCGCATCGAGAAGGACGACTGGGTCGGCCAGGCGCAGCGCCTGATGGCCGAGGCCGCCGCTTCCGAGGTCCCGGCCGAGGCGGAGCAGGCCCAGGGCGCCAAGGACAAGTCCAAGTCCTGACAGTCGGCAGCGGCCGGACGCTTTGCGGCTGCGCTCCCTTGCACTACATTCAGGGTTCTGAGGGATGCGGGCGAACGCCGCTCGGGTCCGCTCGCCAGGGACGCATTCCATGTCCAATCTCGAGTTCGGCCGCGCGCCTGCACGCGAGGGCCAGATCAAGCTGCACGGTTCCGACGCCTTCGCAGGCATGCGCAAGGCTGGCCGGCTCGCGGCCGAGGCGCTCGACATGCTCATCCCGCATGTCCGCCCCGGCGTTACCACCGAGCGTCTCGACGACCTGGTGCTCGAGTTCGCGCTCGATCACGGCGCGATGCCGGCCCCGCTCAACTATCGCGGCTTCCCGAAGTCGATCTGCACCTCGGTCAATCACGTCGTCTGCCACGGCATCCCGGGCCCGAAGCCGCTGCGCGAGGGCGACATCGTCAACA
>JBIOVC010000454.1:0-3063 GCA_044867545.1 Hyphomicrobiaceae bacterium
GCGCCGATCAACTTTGCCGATCTGCTCACCATCGCGGGCACATACCAGATGAAGCCGGAGCTGCCGTTCACGCCGGGCAAAAGCCCGGCGGGTATCGTGCGCTCAACGGGAGAAGGCGTCACGCGGCTCAAACGCGGTGATCGCGTGCTCGCGCTGGCACCGCTCGGCGGGTACGCCGAGCTCATCGCGGTCGACGAGCCTCTCTGCTACCGGCTGCCAGATGCGGTCTCCTTCACGGACGCCTCGGCGATGTCGCTCGCCTTCGATACGGCATGGATCGCGCTCCGGGATCGTGCGCGGATCGCACCCGGCGAGACGGTGCTGGTGCTCGGCGCGACCGGGGCGGTCGGCAACGCCGCCGTTCAGCTCGCCAAGGCGATGGGCGCACGCGCGCTCGCCGGCGTCTCCTCGCCCGACAAGTTCGCGCCGTGCCGGGCGGCCGGGGCCGATGCGATGATCGACCTTTCGCAGCCCGATCTGAAGGAGAGCCTGCGCGCGCAGGTCCATGCGGAGACCGGCGGGGAAGGAGCAGAGGTCATTCTCGATGCGCTCGGCGGCGATGTGTTCGACGCGGCGATCCGGGCGCTTGCCTGGCGCGGGCGGCTCGTCGTGCTCGGCTTCGCCGCCGGCCGGATTCCGACGCTGAAAGCCAACTACCTGCTCGTCAAGAACATCGAGGTCAGCGGGCTGCAGATCAGCGACTATCACAAGCGGCGGTGGGACCTCGTCGCGCGATGCTATGGGGAGCTCTTCGACTGGCTCGCGGCGGGTCGGATAAGGGCGCCGGCGACATCGACGTTCAAGCTCGAAGAGTTCGCCACCGCGATGCGGCTGATGGCCGAGCGACGCGCGGGCGGGCGCCTGGTGCTGCTGCCGAGAACCTGAAGCGCCGTGCGAGGAAAGTCGCGACCGACCGTTCCAACCTGCGTCGGGGAGAGCGGGAGGGTTGGTTTGAACGGCCGGCCGCAACAGCCCTACAGCCTCATCGGCACCCTCTTCTTGCTGTTCGTCCGTGTACATCTCTATAGACGTCTCAAGGTAATTTTTGATGAACATCGCCAATACTGTTTGATTGTTTCCACAAAACGTCGCCTGTGTATTCATAATTACTTGGATAATACCTTGCCAGTATTATAGTATATACTTCATCAGTTGAGTGGATAGCGTCGTCCGTTGCCTCATACTGCATTTCGTTGGATTTTATGCACAAAAAGGGTTGACTTGTTGTTTTCCACCTATTCCTTCGGCATTGGATGGATATAGTTCCTCATAAATCGAAGATCGTTTGTGCGTGACGTGCGGGCCGCGGGATGCCCGGAACCAATTGCGGAGCAATATCATGACCGAAGTACAGTTCTCGACCAGGCCGCTCTACCTGCAGGTGCGGGATGCGCTGGCGGAGCGGATCGTCCGGCGCGAATGGCAGCCGGGCGCGACGCTCCCGAACGAGGTGGAACTCTCCCGCCAGCTGCAGGTCAGCCAGGGCACGGTCCGAAAGGCCTTGAGCGAGCTCGAGACCGAGCACCTCGTCACGCGGCGGCAGGGGCGGGGCACCTTCGTCAATGATCTGGCCACGACCGACGCGGCCAAGCGCTTCAGCAACCTGCGCGGGCCGGACAACCGGCGCGTGGCGACCTCGGTCAGCTATCGTCAGGTGACGACCACACCGGCGAGCCCGGAAGAGCGGGCGCGTCTCGAGCTCGAGGCGGAGGATCCGGTCATCCGCATCCGCCGCGTGCGCCTCATCCAGCAAAAGCCGTTCATGCTAGAGGACATCTCCATGCCGGCTGCGCGGTTTCCCGGTCTCGAACGGCAACTGCGTCCGCCCATCAAGATCGCGGCGATGGCCCAGCAGTACGGGCTGCTGCTCGGCTCGGCAAAGGAGAAGGTCTCGCTCACGCGCGCCGATCGGGAGATCGCCGAGGCGTTGGCGGTCCCGACGGAGACGCCGCTCCTCCACCTCGACCGCCTCATCCACCTGATAGGCGGGCCGCCAATCCAGTGGCGGATCGCACACTGCAACCTGAAGGACCAGCACTACCTCGTCGAGATGGGCGGCAACGGCCGCAAGCGCAAACACTGAGGCCCGCGCGTCTAGAGCTCAGCCAGCTCGGTCACGCCGGGCAGCACGGAGATCTGGCCGCGCTGGATCGGCGACAGGTCGAAGGTTCGCGGCAAGGCGATCTCGACCTCACGACCGGCCTCGGGCAACGCCAGCACGAAGCGGACCTCGCTCTTGCCGCCGGGCTTCAACTGCGAGCGCAGCGCCTCCAGCATCTCGGCCTGGCCGCCGTTCTGCAGGGCGCCCGCATCGAGCCTTATCCTGACGCAGCGCTGCACGCCGCCGGCCGCCTTGTCGAGCGCCTCAATCGTCTCGATGCGCATCTTGATCGACTCGCCGTCGCGCTCGGCGGTCACGGAAAGCAGCACCGGCGTTCCAGCCTCCAGCAGCGCGCGGCCCGCCGCCAGCGTGTCGGAGAAGATCACCGCCTCGAACTGCCCCGCGGTATCGGAGAACATCGCGAACGCGAACTTATTGCCCTTCTGCGACTTCTTCTCGCGCGCGGAGACGACGACGGCCGCGAGTCGGCCGGAGACAGAGCCGCGCTCGGCCTCAGCCTCGAAGTCGGCCCGGCGTTTCACACCCAGCGCATCGAGCACGCTTGCGTAGGCATCGAGCGGGTGGCCGGAGAGATAGAAACCGACCGCCTCGAACTCCTTCTCCAGCGTCTCCATCGATGTCCAGGGCTTCGCTGGCCGCAAGTCGATGGCCGGCGCCAGCGTCTTCCCGGACGAGACCGCGAACAGGTCGTTGGTGCCGACCGCCGCGTCCTCCGCCAAGCGGTTGGCGAGCGCGATCACGGCATCCGCGCTGGCGTAGACCTGGGCGCGCTGGACAGCCAGGTCATCGAACGCGCCGGCGGCAGCCAGCGTCTCGATGGCACGCTTGTTGACCGCCTTGGTGTTGAGCCGGCGCGCAAAGTCGGATACGTCGGCGAACCGGCCGCGGGCGGTCCTCTCCTCGACGATCGTAGATACCGCGGTCTCGCCGATGTTCCTCAG
>JBIOVC010000455.1:0-2275 GCA_044867545.1 Hyphomicrobiaceae bacterium
ATCTGGAACCAGTGCACGCTGCCGAACATCGCCCGGTTCAGGCACAATGCGCCGAGCGGCGGCAGCACGATGGCGAGCAGCACGAGAAAGGAGCCGAGCGGCAGCACCGGCACGAACAGGCCGAGCAAGGCGCCGAGGTAGTCGATGCCCACGTTCGTCGAAGCGCTGCTCCACGACACCTCATACATCAGGGATACCGGAGGGTGCTCGGCGCCTCCCGTGATCAGCCAAAGCCGGACCAGGTGATTGGGGTAGTCGAGCAGCGGCGGAATGGCGGCGACGAGGACCGGAACCGAAAGCGCCGCAAATGCAGCCGCCGTCAGCAGGAGGAGGAGGAAGCGCTCCCGGCTTGCCGCCAACTTGAGCACGAGGGCAAGGCTGGAGGCGCGCCCTTCTGCGAGCCTCGATTGCTTGTGCATTTGCACGGGTGCCTCTTTGATGTTGCCAGCCGCGTCAGCGAAGGACAGGCGGCGGCTCGAGAGACGACCGCGGCAGCACGTGAGAAAGATCGAAAGAAGGGTGGCAGCAGGCACCAGCATGGCCGACAACGCCCACGCCAAGCGGGAGACTCTGCTGCCCATCAACTCAATCGAATTCTATCACTAGCCTCGCGCCGTCGACCGGACCGCCACAGCCCGGAAAAACAGCATCGCAAACCATCGTCGCCCCCGGCGAGGCCTGATCGACGGCTATCAGCGGTTTACGACGGTTCTGTGTCGGGCCCGCTGGACGCGACATCGACCGCCGGGCGATACGGCCTCTCTTATTCGCGGTCCTGAGTGTCACCGGTCGCTTTTCCATACGAGCGCAGCATGGCGGTGTGGCGCTGAAGCTCGTCGACGCGTGAGTTCAAGACGTCACGAATGCTCACCATCCCCACAAGACGGCCGCCATCCTCGACGGGAAGATGGCGGATGTTGCGCGACCGCATGGTGGAGGCGACATGCCCGATGTCATCGTTTGGAGAGCAGGTGATTACGGCCTTGGTCATCAGTGCCGATACGAGGTGCGTGTGCAGATCGGCTTCGTGAACGGCAAGGCCATAGGCGATATCGCGTTCGGTAATGACGCCCTCGATCGTTTGCCCGTCGCTGCTCACCACTGCGGCGCCGACGCGCTGCTCTCGCAGACGCTGTGCGAGGGCTGCAATGGTGTCCGATGGCTTGATCGTGATTATACGAGAAGCCTTCGCGGCCAAGACCTCCGCTACTTTCACCACACCCTCCGCGCTTGGACCAATCGCTGCTCGCAGTAGGCAGACGGGCATATCGAACCACTTTTAGCACCCAAGGGCCAGCCGGGCCTCACACCACCGGGAACGGCAGCTCCTTGCCGGCAAAGAAAGCGTCGATGTTGTCGAGCGCTTCATACCCCATCTGGTTGCGCGCCTCGATCGCACCGGAGCCGAGGTGCGGCAGCAGAAAAGTGTTCGGCAGGTCGTAGTAGCCCTCATGGATCTTAGGCTCGCCCAGGTAGACGTCGAGGCCCGCATAGCCGACCTGGCCGGACTTCAAGGCCGCGATCAGGTCCGCATCGTTGACGAGATCGCCGCGCGCCGTGTTGACGACGATCGCCCCCTTCGGCAGCAGCGCAAGCGTCTTCGCGTTGATGATGTGCCGGGTCTCCGGGCTCGCCGGCGCATTGAGCGAGAGCACGTCCGAGACCCGAAGCAGGCTCTCGAAGCTCGCGTGGTAGATCGCACCCTTCTCCTCCGTGGCAGGGAGCCGCTTGCGGTTGTGATAATGGATTTCCATGTCGAAGCCGCGCGCCCGCTGCGCCAGCGCCTTGCCGATCTTGCCGAGCCCCAGGATGCCGAGCCGCTTGCCGTCGAGCCGGCGGCCTAAGAGTTGCATCGGCGTCCAGCCGGTCCACTCCCGCGCGCGCACCATCCGCTCGCCTTCCGACGCCCGCCGGGCGGAGCCCAGGATCAGCAGCATGGCGATTTCGGCGGTGGCGATCGTCACACCGTGCGGGGCAGAGCCGACCCGGATGCCACGGGCGCGGGCGGCGCCGAGATCGATGTGGTCGGTGCCGACCGAGAACGTGGCGATGATCTTCAGGCGTTGGGGGAGCTTCTCGATCGCCGCGGCCGGCAGCTTGTCGGTCACGCACACGAGCAGCGCGTCGACGTCCTGCGCGCGTTGGACGAGCTCGTCCGTCGACATCGCGCGGTCGTCCGGATTGAGGAGGGCATCGTAGTCGCGGGCTGCGCGAGCCTCGACGGCTGGCGGCAGGTTGCGCGTAACGAGCAGGCGCTTCTTCATCTCCCGGTCCC
>JBIOVC010000456.1:0-7758 GCA_044867545.1 Hyphomicrobiaceae bacterium
CAGAGCCGCGGACACCAGACCGATCAAAACCGCAGGGCGCGGCTTGAGGAGTTCTTCAGATGCGCGCGTGGATGAAGCTGATTCCTGAAGCCGAGCTCGCGCTCTACCGCAAGGTCGGGTTTGCGGCCGACGCCGCGCTCGGCAAGCGCCCGGTCTTGCTCGTGGTCGATGTCACCTACGGCTTCACCGGTTCCGAAGGGCTGACGCTCGACGAGGCGATTGCCGAGTTTCCGCCGGCGTGCGGGCCGGTCTCGTGGGAGGCGATGCCGCGGATCGCGCGGTTGATCGGCTGCTTCCGCGATCAGCGTCTGCCGGTCGTGTTCACGCGCAGCGCGCTCGATGACGTGCCGTTCACCGGCAAGTCGACGCGGGCACGGCGAGATGCCGCCAAGGCCTCGGCGAAGTTCAGCGAATTCCCGCCGGCGATCGCTCCGAGAGCAGGCGAGTGGGTGCTCGAGAAAACCAAGGCGAGCGCCTTCTTCCAGACGCCGCTCTCCGCCTATCTCGTGCGGCAGGGAACCGACACCGTCGTGGTGTGCGGCTGCTCGACCTCGGGCTGCGTGCGCGCGACCTCGGTTGATTCAGCCTCGCACGGCTTCAATACGCTCGTGGTGGACGACTGCTGCTTCGACCGGTCGTCCTTCGCGCACGCGACCAACCTGTTCGATCTCACCAAGTACGCAGCGATCGTCTCGCTCGCCGAGGTCGAGGGTATGCTGGCCGGGGTCGGCAAGCCCTAACCGAGGCTGCCGGCGAAGCGCTCGGCAAGCCGCTGGCGGCGGAAGGCATCGGCGACGAAGTCGACGAACACCCGCGTCTTGGCGGGCAGCAGCGTGCGGCTTGCATAGTAGAGCGAGATCGGCCCGAGGTCGGCGTACCAGCGCGGCAGCAGGCGCACGAGCGTGCCACGCTCCAGATGCGGCAACGCCTCGGGCACGGCGATCAGCGCGACGCCGAGACCCTGCAGCGCAGCCGCGCCGGTCGCGATCGGATCGTTGAACGTGATCGTCTCGTTGAGCACGACCGGCATCTCGTTGCCGGCGGCATCGCGCATGATCCGTTGAGGCACGCGGCCGGTGCGCGAGGAACGCATCACGATGCCGCTGAAGGCCGACAGCCCCGCCGGGTCCGCCGGCGGGATGCGATCCTTCATGTAGGCGGGCGAGGCAACCGCGATGACGTGCGCCGGCGCCAGCACGCGCGACACGATCCCGTGCGCAAGCTCGAAGCCGCCGCCGATCGCCGCGTCGAACCCTTCGGCGATCAGGTCAACCTGCCGGCTCTCGAAATGCCAGTCGGGCCGCACGCGCGGGTAGCGGGCGAGAAACTTGGGCAGCAGCGGCAGAATGTGGTCGATGCCGAACATCAGGCTCATGCTGACTTTCAGCACACCGGCCAGCTCGTCCTTGTCCGTCGCCGTGCCGGCGATCGCGGCCTGCAGCGCGTCGAGATTGCCGCCGATCTCCTGCAGGAAGCGCTCGCCGGCCTCGGTCAGCGTCAACTTGCGAGTGCTCCGGTGGAACAGGCGGACGCCGAGGTTGCGCTCGAGTGTCGCGACGTTGCGGCTGACCGCGGCGGGCGTCAGCGCAAGGCGCCGCGCGGCCGCGGAGAAGCTCCCGGCCTCGGCGCTGCGGACGAAGGACTCGAGGTTGGCGAGGGTCTCCATCGTATTTTCAATCGATACTTGAAAGTAATTCCCACCAATACCGACTAAACCAAGAGGAATGATCGCGCAATATTGCCGGGCATCGCAATCACCGAACGGGAGTGCCCGACATGTTCACCGAAGCCGGTCTCAACGCCCAGTCAACCCGACCCCTCACTGGCGAAGCAGCGCTGGTCACAGGCGGCTCACGCTCGATCGGCGCAGCCGTCGCCAGGCGCCTCGCCAAGGACGGCGCAGCCGTCGCCATCACCTACAGCGCTTCCCCTGAGAAGGCTCAGCGGGTCGTCCGCGACATCGAAGCCGGCGGTGGACGTGCCATCGCGATCCGAGCCGACGCCGGCGATGCCGAGGCGGTGCGAGCCGCTGTGCGCAAAACGGTGGAGGCGTTCGGCCGCCTCGACATACTCGTCAACAATGCCGGCATCGCACTGGGCGGACCGATCGAGGACATAAGCTTCGACGACTACCAGCGTATGATCGCCGTCAACGTCACTGGCGTGTTCGTCGCGACGCAGGAAGCGGCGCGTCACATGAAGTCCGGCGGCCGCATCATCCACATCGGCTCCTCGATGGTGCGCTATGCGGCGTTCGCCGGCGCGTCGCTCTACACCCTCACGAAGGGCGCCGTCACAGGGTTCAACCGCAGCCTCGTGCGCGATCTCGGGCCCCGCGGCATTACCGTCAACACCGTGCACCCAGGCCCGACCGATACGGACATGAACCCGGACGGCGGCCCGGTATCGAAGATCGTCGGCCCCGGCATCGCCGTCGGCCGCTACGGCAAGCCGGAGGAGATCGCCGGCGCAGTCGCCTACCTGGCAAGTCCGGAGGCAGGTTTCATCACCGGTGCCGAGCTGATCGCCGACGGCGGCGTGACGGCTTGAGATCGCAACACTTCAACCGAGGGAGACGTTTCATGAGCATCGGCATCATCGGCGCCGGCAACATCGGCGCATCGTTCGCCCGTGCGCTGGCACGCGCCGGGATCGAGGCGACGATTTCCAACAGCCGCGGACCGGAGTCGCTCGAGAAGCTGGCCCGCTCGGTCGGGCCGTCGATCAGAGCCGGCACGCGCGAGGAGGCCGCCGCCGCTGAAATCGTGCTCGTCGCGGTCAACTGGTCGAAGCTCCCGGCCGCGCTCGCTGGTCTGCCCGACTGGCGCAACCGGATCGCGATCGACGCCAACAATCCGATCGAGGCGCCGCTGTTCAAGCCGGCCGAGCTCAACGGACGGGCATCGAGCGAAGCGTTCGCCGGCCTCGTTTCCGGTGCGCGCGTCGTCAAGGCATTCAACCACCTGCAGCCGCACCTGCTCGCAGGCGATCCGCGAGCAGAGGGCGGCCGGCGCGTGCAGTTCTATTCGGGCGATGATGCAGCCGCGAAAGCAGAGATCGGCGCGCTGATCGACCGGCTCGGCTTCTTCGGCATCGACCTCGGGCCCCTCTCGGTCGGCGCGCGGCTGGTGCAGTTCCCGGGCGGACCGCTGCCGTCGCTGAACCTCGTGAAGTTCGATTGAGGGACACCGGTTAAGCATGGGCGCTACCGGCCGGCGGCATTCGGTGCGGTCTGGCGCGGATGTTGACGGAGAATTAACCGCGAACCGGCAGACTCGCTGCCGCCGGCCGAACGTCTTGCGACGCCGGCCCGCTTCTTGCTCAGCGATGGCTGCGTATCGAGGAGTACCTGCGTTGACGCCCACAGGCCGAGTTTCGGCGACAGTTGTCCAGCTTCGCACTGTTTCCAGTCCCCTTGCCCAGACCGACGACGACGAGCGCCGCTACGCGCCGCGCCATCGCGTGCTGAAGGCCGGCATCGCCGCCTTCAACGGCCGGTTCTGCACGGTGTCTGTCACGGTGCGCGACATCTCGGACACCGGCGCGCGCCTGCGCTCGGACGGCTCAGTCAACGTGCCGGACACGTTCGACCTGATCATCGAGATCGACGGCTTCGAAGCCCCCTGCCAGGTCGCCTGGCGGAAGGGGAACGAGCTTGGCGTCCGCTTCACAGCGCCGCCGAGGTTGGGCTCGCCGAAACGCGACCAGGTGATCAAGGCAACCGCACCGACGCCCGCTCCCTCGCTCCGGCGCAAGCCGATCAAGTGAGGCGGAGCCGTCGCGCACGCGAAAGTGCCGCGAGGCGCGCTTCAACACTCGACGATGGCATGTTCGCGCAGGGCAAGCGCTTTCCCAAGTGGTGTTGGGCAGGCGCAATGGCGAGAAAAGGTCACTGTCAGGCCTGACCTCCGACCGAAAGCGAGGATATGCTGGTCCGAAGTCTCGCCGCACATGTTAGAGACAGCGGGCCGGTATCCGAAGTTTGAGGACAGACATGAGCAAGAGGACCACACATCGCGGTTCGAAGGGCGCCAAGCTCTACGCTGTTCGCGACAAGAAGGGGCAGTTTAAAGACGTCCAATCCTATAAGCTTGCGCACGGATCAGATATCAAGCGGACCGGCGCGACGGAGAAGCAGACGGACTCCGCCAAAGAGCTTCGTGAGTCCTCGCGGCGTTTCTCCAAAGCAATGAGTGCACTTGCCAAACGGTAGGCGACACTACCGGGTCACCATAAGTGACGCCTACATGGCGCACGACCTGGCCCTGCAGTATGGCGGCCGCCCAGGTGTGCTGGACGCCGGACGCATCAAAGCGGCAATTAGCCGACCTTACTCCGGCTACCACCGGCCAATCGCTTCCAAAGCTGGCGCGCTCTTCGAGGCGGTGGTGCAGAACCATGGCTTTGTTGATGCCAACAAGCGCACCGCCGTGCTCCTAACCGACCTCTTGATCAAGCGGAGTGGGTATCGACTGAGAACGTCGGATACGAATGAAGATTTGAACTCATCCATCGAGGAGCTTGCCGTATCGGTTGCGTGGTGAACTCGATCTGGATGACATCATCGATTGGTTCATGGAACGGATAGTGAGGGCATGAGCAGCTGGGCTAATGGCTTATCGTACGCTATCCAGCCAAAAACCCCAGCACCCGCGCGTTGAACTCCTCCGCGCATTCGATCTGACCCATGTGGGCGGCGCGCTCGAAGACGTGAAGCTCGGCGCTCGGCATGAGCGGCACGAAGTCCTCCCAGTAGCCGGGTTTGCGCAGCGGGTCGTGCCGGCCGGCAAACACCAGCACAGGCACCTTGATTTCGCGATAGTCGATGGCGTTGCGCTCGCTCACACCTCCCGGCTCGCGGAACGGCGCCTTGAAGCGAGCGGCGGTGGTCGCCTCCCAGGCGCCCGGCAGCCGCGACATCTGCCAGCGGCGCTCGACGTACTCGGCATCGTGCGCCCACTTCTTGTCGAGGAACATCACAGCGAGGATGCGGCGCATGTGCTCGCGAGTGCCGTCGTAGCTGTTCAGGATCTTGCGCGCGGCGTTGTCAGGGGCTTCCCCGCCGCCGGAGGAGACGACCAGCCTCGCCATCGGCCAGTCGGGCCCCCGCCGCGCGGCGACGGTCAGCGCCATTCCGCCCGACATGGAGCTGGCGATCACGGTGACAGGCCCGGTCTCCATCACCTCGAGGAAGCGGCGGATGTGGGCGATGCGGCGATTGAACTGACCGCAGAAGTCGAACACCTTTTCGGTGAGTCCGAAGCCCATGTGGTCGGGAGCGAGCACGTGATGGCGGGCCCCCAGCGCGGCGAGATTGAATTCCCAGCTGAACTCCGCCGCGCCGCCGTACTCGGCCGAATGCAGCAGCAGCAGGCTCGGGCCCCGGCCCCGGTGCTCGCGGCCCGCCTCCAGGTAGTGGGTGCGGATGCCGTCGACCCTGACGAAGCTCCCCTCCCTCATATGGCGGCGGCCCGCTTGACTTCGTTGGGCTTGGTGCGTGCCAGGTCGCGGATCTGCGGATAGACCTCCTTGGTGAACAGCGTCATGCTCTTCACCGTGCGCTTGTGATCGAGGGAGCCCGCCTGCTGCATCATCAGTAGGTGGTCGAAGCCGCCGACGAGGTCGTAGAAGCGTTTGACCTGGGCGGCGACGTCGTCGGGCGTGCCGTAGATCATCACGCCCTGCTCCTTCAGGAAATCGAGCTGCTGGGCGCGCATGGCGTCCGTGCGGCCGGAGAACTTGCCCTTCAGCGCCTGGATGTTGAAGGCGACCGGCACATAGCCCGGCGGGTTGCGGAACTGCGGTTCGGACTTGGCATTGAGGTACCACATCAGCTCGCGCGCGCCGGCCTCGGCCTCGGCATCCGAGTCGCCGGTATGGACGAGCGGCATGTAAGCGGTGCCGCCGCCCCCCGGCAGGCCGCAGTCGACGTAGGCACTGCGGTAGCCCTCGAACATCCAGCGCACCTTGTCGTAGGGCTGCAGGAACGTGGCGAACACGTAGCCGCGCGCGGCCGCCTTCTTGATGTTTTCGAGATCGGACGAGCCGGTGATCCAGACCGCCGGATGCGGAACCTGATAGGGGCGCGGCCAGAGGTTGACGGCACGCTTGTGCGTGAAGCGGCCCTCGAAGTTGAACGGCCCGTCGGTCGTGGTCCAGGCTTTGACGATGAGGTCGATGCCCTCCCAAAGCCGCTCGACAGTCTGCGTCGGGTTGGTGTTGGCGGCGAAGATCTCGTACGGCACGCCGCGCACGAAGCCGACATCGAGGCGGCCCTTCGACAGGCAGTCGACCATCGCCATTTCCTCGGCGACACGGATCGGATCTCCGCGGTTGGCGATCGGGTTGCCGAGGATGCAGATGCGGCCCTTGCTGGTCTGGCGGGCGAGGATGGCGGCTGCGAGCGGGGCTGCGACGTCGAGGCAGGTCGCAGTCTGGTGATGCTCGTTCAAGAGCATGTTGAGGCCGAGCTCGGAGGCGATCACGTGCTCGTCGAAATAGCGGCTATAGAGATCGGCCCCGATCTTCGGATCGAAGTGCCTGCTCGGCAGCGACACGCGCATGGTGGTGAGCGTGTCGAGCGGCGGCAGATGCGGGTAGGGCATCTCGGTGAAGTGCCAGGCTTCCATCGGTACGTTTCCTGTTGGCTCGCAGGTATGTGTAGGCCGTTGGTTCCCCTCCCCCTTGTGGGAGGGGCGAGGGGGTGGGGGGAACCACTACGGCAGCGGTTCTGCCGTCCCCCCCTCCCTAACCCTCCCCCACGAGGGGGGAGGGAAAATCACTCATTCGGGCCGGCATCGGATGGTCCGTCAGCGGAGGAAGCCGCCTAGCTCCTTCAAGAAGCGCTCCGGCTGCTCGATGTGGGGCAGGTGCCCAGCTTCCGGGATGACCGCGAGGCGGGCGCCAGGAATCAGATCGCGGTAGGCGGCGCCGTAAGCCGGCGGAACGATCCCGTCCCGCTCACCCCAGATGAAGAGCGTCGGCACACTGATGCGGCCGAGCCGGTGCTTGAGCTTGGGATTGTGCATGTAGGGCTCCCACGCGAAGCGGGCGAAGCTCTCGGTGTTGCGCGCTACTGTTTCGAGCTTGTCGTCCGGCATCGAGGCAAAGTCGCGCTTGCCCTTGGCCTTGTCGAACCACTTCAAGCCCATGACCTTGTCGGGGTGCAGCAGCCAGATGTCGGCGATGTCGCGGTCGGTCGGCCCGCCGACCTTGATGCCGTAGGGCGCGACGAGTGCAAGCTTGGAGATGAAGGAGCAGTCCTTGGTCGCCATCTCGGCGGCGATCCAGCCGCCGAATGAGAAGCCGAGCACCGGGATATCGCGCAAGCCCAGCCGCCGGACGAGGTCCAGGTAGAGATAGGAGATGTCGTCGGGTGAGGTGATCCAGTCGGGACGCTCGGAGGCGCCGAAGCCGGGCGGCGAGGGGATGATCAGCTCGTGCGTGCGGGCGAGATCCTCGATTGCCGGCGCATCAAGCTCCAAGGCCTCCTCGCCGTAGAGCATCAGCAGCGGGGCGCCACGCCCACGGCGCTCGACGTGAAGCTCGACGCCGCTGATCGACAGGCGCTCGCTGCGCAGTTCTGTGTTCCCCATTCCGGCGTTCATCCCCGTATGTTCATGTGGCGGCTTCTGGCGGCGCGCTCTCAGCGATCTTTCGGCCCGACTATCACTCTAAACTCGGAATCGGCTGCTGGCCGACGAGCGTCAGGCCGTAGCCGTCGAGGCCGACGATGGTACGTTGCGAGTTCGACAGTAG
>JBIOVC010000457.1:0-7354 GCA_044867545.1 Hyphomicrobiaceae bacterium
GGCATCGGCGATATCCCAGTAGAGATCGAGCGCCGTGCCGAGGGGCGCCTCGAGGCTGCCGAACGGCTCCTGCACGACCATGCGGATCTCGGTCGCATCCGACGCCTGGAGAAAATAGATCACCTGCGAGCCCACGAACTCGCGGTCGCGGAGGATGACGGGGACCTTGTTCTCTTCCCGGCCATCGCCCGGCGTCCGCCGGATCTTCGCGGCCTGCACGACCAGCGTGACGGCCTCGCCGGGAGCCGGCGGCATCTCGCCGGGTGCAAGCATCGCCCTCAGCTGCCCGCAACCGCTATCCACCGGGATCGTGCGCCCTTCAACGCTGGTCACGGTGGCATCGATCAGGTTGTTCATGCCGACAAACTCGGCGACGAAGCGCGTCCGGGGCGCCGTATAGATCTCCTGCGGCGTGCCGATCTGCTCGACACGGCCACGGTTCATCACCACCACCCGGTCGGCCATCGAGAAGGCCTCGCTCTGGTTGTGCGTGACATAGAGAAAGGAGATGCCGAGGCGGCGCTGCAGTCGCTTCAGCTCGCCCTGCACGCGAATGCGCAGGTGGGCATCCAGCGCGCTCAGCGGCTCATCGAGCAGCAGGATCTGCGGATCGGTTGCGAGCGCCCGCGCGATGGCGACCCGCTGCTTCTGCCCTCCGCTCAGCTCCGTCGTCCGGCGGGCGAGAAGCGGCACGATATCGACGAGCTCCGCCACCCGCTCGACCTTGGCGTTCACCGCCTTGCGGTCGAACCGCTGCAGGGTCAGCCCGAACTCGATGTTCTTGCGGACGTTGAGATGCGGAAAGAGCGCGTAGTTCTGCCAGACGAGGCGAACGCCGCGCTTGTGGACCGGCTGATCGAACACGTACTTGCCGGCAACACGGATGAACCCCGCGTCCGGCGTCTCCAGGCCGGCGACGATGCGCAGGAGGGTCGTCTTCCCGCAACCGCTCGGTCCCATGACAGCGACGAACTCGCCGCGCTCGACGGTCAGATCGAGGCTGTGGAGGGCCGGCTGGTCCCCGAACTTCTTTCGGACACCCTCCAACGCCAGATCGGGCGTCGTGTTGAGCTCCGTTCGTGGCGTGGCGCCAGCCTCCAGTGCCGACCGCGTCTGCAAAGCCGTCATAAATCCCCAGTCCTCGATCGCGGCGGATCGATCGTGGATGTGAAACGGCGATGCCGAAGGGAGAGCCCTCCGGCACCGCTACGTTCTGGCTCCGTCACGCCGTCTTGAAGGCGTTGTAGATGTTGATCCAAGCGGAGTCCGGCTGCTGAACCGGCAGCCCGCGGGGGTAGCTCTTCTCGATCATCGTCTCGACCAGCATCTTGCCGGGCGCTTTCGGATCGGGAACATAGCTCATCAGCTTGGTCTGCTCGGCATTCCAGAACTGCGTGACCTTCATGTTGGGAGCACGCGCCTTGAACCCCTTGGTGTAGACAAGATTGGCCTGCACCTTGGCGCCGCTCATGTACTCGATCCACTTCAGCGCCAGCTCCTTGTTGGTGCTGTCCTTGCAGAGGCAGGCGGCCTCGCTCCAGCGGATCGAGCCCTCCTTCGGAATGTGCGAGACGAAGTTGTCGTATCCCGCAACCGTCATCTCGATGTCCATGTCGCCGTAGGGCGTCAGCAGGGCGTCCTCGTTGGCGAGCGCGCTGACGAGGCCCTGGTTCTGCGCGGCGAACGAGCTGATCTGCGGGCGCAGCCTCATCATCCAGGCCTTCACCTGGTCGAGTTGCGCGTCGGTGATGTCGTAGGGTCGCTCGTTGTTGGGGAAAACCGCGAGGCTGGCATTGCTCATGTTCGGCAGATACCAGTCGAACATCACGATCTTGCCCTTATACTTGGGCGTGAACAGCACCTGCCAGCTATCGACCTCCTCCGCGGAGACGAACTTCTTGTTGTAGGAGATGCCATAGCAGCTGAAGCGCGTGGCGATGCCCCACGTCTTGCCGCCGGGCGCGCGCAGGAGCGGAAAGTCCTGATACTTCGGGTGGTAGTCGGCGACGTTCTTGAACATCGCTGGATCGAGCGTATCGACCGCGCCCTGGGCGACGAATTTCTGGATGTATTCGGCGTCGCTGATGATCGCGTCGAAGGTGCCCTTCGGCACCTGCGCGAAGTACTGCAGCATCTGCTCGCCGCCGATGTAGTTCTTGAACTCGACCTTGACCTTGTTGATCTCCTCGAACTCGCCGACGACCGGCTTCTCGTCATAGCCCGGCCACGCCAGAACCCTGAGGGTCGTCGCGGCCTTGGCCTTGTTGATGATGGTGATGTTGCTGCCGACAACCGCAGCGGCGCCGGCGAGCACCGTGCGGCGGGAGACATGCCTGCCCGCCGTTTTCCCGCCAGCTCGAGGCTTGGCTACGGCGCGGATCGACTTCTTTGATGACTTGCCTTCGCTCATAACGAACCTCTCGTGCAGGTGTTTGGAAAGGACATTCGTCTCGCGCATGCTGGCGGGTTGTCAGCCCGGTTCAGACGGCGTCGAGGGCCACAAGGTCAGGGTAGGAGGCGCGATCAAAGAACACCTCGCCCGGGCGGTAGCGGTGCTCGGGAGGGATGTTGGTGTCGTAGGAGGGCTCGGCGTTGAGATCGAAGGTCAGCTCGATCTGCACGCCGCTCGGGTCGTAGACGAACATCTGGAAGAGGGTCGTGTTTGGGATGACGAATTCCCGCCACGCCAGCTTGAAGCGCCGGAATCGATCCTGGAACCCGCGATAGCCCACGGCGCTGAGAGAGACGTGATCGATGGTTGCGGTACCGTAGGGCGCAACACCGTCCTTCCCCATGCCGGGACCGCCGGCCCAGATGTGAATGACCAGCTCACCGTTCGGAGTGGAGCAGCCCATCCACGCGCCCGGAAAACCGAACGGCGGGCGCTGAGCCTCGCGCAGACCGAGCACCTTCTTGTAAAAGACAAGGGTGCGCGGCAGATCGTTGGTCTTCACGAGCACATGAAGGAGGCCCGTGACAGCGCAACTCTCGGTCATGCGTCACCTTTCGTCGGACGCCAAAAGGTTTCTGCAAAAGAAACAGAGCAAGGCTCATGCCAAGGGCGAACGCCCGATCTGACAGCTCTCTCTCATGGGCGGCAGAATTTTTCTGACCGAGAAATGTCCGTGTCGCACAACAAATGGGCGACGTCGGTCAGTTGTCCGCGTGACTGAGCATGGGCGCCAAGCGCAGCAGGCTCGATCAGGTCACCGGTCCGTGCAGCGAGACTTGGCCATCGGCCTCGGACGCGCCGTCATCTGGTGCCATAGGCGCGGTCGCCCGCATCACCGAGGCCCGGCAGGATGTAGGCGTGGCTGTCGAGCTCACTGTCGATGGCGGCCGTCCATATCGACACGTCGGGATGTATGCCTCGCAGCCGCTCGAAACCCTCCGGCGCGCCGAGCAGACAAACGAGACGGATGCTCTGTGCGCCTCGCTCCTTCAACCTGTCGATGGCTGCAACAGCCGTGTTGGCGGTAGCGACGACCGGGGCCGCCACGATCACGAGGCGCTCGCCCAGATCAGCCGGCGCCTTGAAGAAGTACTCCACCGCGACGAAGGTCTCGGGCTCGCGGTACATGCCAACGTGGGCGATCCGCGCCGTGGGCACGAGATCGAGCATTCCCTCCACGAATGTCATGCCGGCACGCAGCACCGGTGCGAACACGAGCTTCTTGCCGGCGATGCGCCGGGCGCTCGTGCGCACCATCGGCGTCTCGATCTCGACGGTGGCGAGCGGCAAGTCGCGCGTCACCTCGTAGCAGAGCAACATGCCGAGCTCTTTCAGCAGTTCGCGGAAGGACTTCGTCGAGAGCTCTTTGGCGCGAATGAGGGCAAGCTTGTGCTGCACCAGAGGATGGTCGACCACGGTGACGCCCTGCATGACAGTCCACTCCCAATTGCGATCAGAATACCGTGCCGTCGCTCACGACCCGGATCGGCGGCGAGCCGTCGGTGCGACGCTCGTGCGCAATCGCGCGGCCGGCAGCCCACGTCCCGCCCTGCAGGATGCACGCCAGAGGGAGAGCGGCGGCATCCACGGCGAGTTTGGCGCGCACGGCCTCTGCGAGCCGATCGAGAAGTGCCACCGTCAGCGCGCGCCACTCCACAACGAGCTGCGAGCCGACCTCATGCTCGCGATCCATATCGCTCGCATCGCGCAAGGCCAGCACGCCCGTATCAACAAGCAAGCCGCCGTTGCGGTACTCGGCAAGGCCGGTCAGGCCGTCGATGTCGGTCACGGCGATGCCGACCGCCTGCAGCGGCTCGATCAGGGAGTAGGCGAGCCATTGCGAAAGCTTGTGCAGCGGCACGAGCCCGCTTGTCGCATCGTCCGTCGTCATGGCCGGATGCCGCCAGCAGTCGCCGAGCGGCATCCCCTCGAGCTCGAGGCGCGACGGCCATACGGGTGCCAGGTGGTACAGCAGCGCCGACAGGATCGCCGGAGCGGCGATGGAACCGCCTCGGGCCTCTGCCGCCAGGTGGTCGAAGAGCCCGCCCGGACGCGGGCTGTCGGCGCGCGCAAAGACCTCGGGCCGGGCGGCTACCGTTGCGCCGAGGCGGCGAAGCAGGTCGACGCGACCAGCAAGTCCCGTCAGCGGGTTGGTGGAGGTGATCTGGTAGTGGCGCGCAAGCGTCTCGTCCGAGAGCGCCTGCAGCGCCGCAGCATCGGCCCGCAACGACGATCTCTCCTCGGACGACAATGCGCCGCCGGCAAACATGGCAAGGCTTGCCAGCGCCAGGCCCTCCGACCTGCCAACCGACAGCCCGCTGTCAGGGTCGCGATAGAGCCAGCCGGCTCCGGCGCCGGCGTCGAGGAGCACGCTGGTGATGGCAAGATCGAAGGCCGCCCGCGCACGTTCCTCGCTGCTGCGCCAGGTGGCGGCCTGCTCGATCGCCGCCCAGCGATCCTGCCCGCCAACCACAAAATGGCGCCAGCGCGCGTGGAACGGCACCTTGAGATCGGGGTAGGACCGCCGTGTAGCGGCGACGACGAGGTCCGCCGCCGCCTCGAGCTGCGTGAGGTCCACACGAAGATGCGCCAGCCCGTCTTGCAGCGCGATTGCCAGCAACCGGTGTGCCCGCTGCCTTACGGCCTCGGCGCTCAAGACCGAGCGAGCAGCGGCCGTTTCGGATTTCGGGTGCATTTGCCTCGAGGGTCAGCTCCCATCGAGCGAGCGGCCAAGTGTGTCGCTCGCATCGATGGCCGCGTCGGCGCGCTTGGGCTCTTGCGGGGCGTAGTAGCCGGCGGCCTTCTTGGCCACGATCTCCACATGCGCATCGGCCGGCACCAACTCGTCGGGCAGAGCCACACGCTCGACGATCTCGATCCCCTGGGCGCACAGCGCGTCGTACTTCATGTCGCTCATCGATACCAACCGATCGATGCGCTCGAGGCCCAGCCAATGGATGACGTCGGGCATTAGCTGCTGGAAGCGCGCATCCTGCACGCCGGCCACGCATTCGGTGCGCTCGAAATAGGCAGTTGCCGCATCGCCTCCGCCCTGGCGCTTGCGGGCGTTGTAGACCAGGAACTTGGTGACCTCGCCCAGCGCCCGCCCCTCCTTGCGGAAGTAGACGATGACGCCGAGGCCGCCCGCCTGCGCTGCGCGGGCGCACTCCTCGATGCCGTGCACGAGATAGGGACGGCAGGTGCAGATGTCCGACCCGAACACGTCCGAGCCGTTGCATTCGTCGTGTACGCGGCAGGTGATGGATGTGCCAGGGTCGGCGAGCCTGCCCACGTCGCCGAAGATATAGACAGTCGTGCCGCCGATCGGCGGCAGGAACACCTCAAGATCGGGCCGTGTCACGAGCTCGGGGAACATGCCGGCGGTCTGCTCGAACAAAGTTCGGCGCAGGCTCGTCTCGCTCACCCCGAAGCGCTCGGCGATGCCCGGCAGATGCCAGACCGGATCAATGGCGATCTTGACCACTGAGAGGGCCCCACCCGCGTGCACGACCTCGCCGTCACTGGCGAGCCGGCCGGCGGAGACGGCGAGTTGCATCTCGTAGAGGTCGAGGCGGGCGCGCGTCACGGCAATGGAGGGGCGGATATCGATGCCCTCGGCAATCTCGTCCGCAAAGCTCTCGGCCACCATGTGGCCCCACGGGTCGAGCGACACGATCGCCCGTGCATCGCTCCAGCGCCGGAACGGGCCGATGCCGGCCGCCGGCTGCGTGTTGGTGAGGTCGGGCCGACGGATCGGATTGAGCGCACCCGAGGACACGGCCAGCGCCCGGTAGAGCGCGTAGGAGCCGCCATGGGTGCCGATGACGTTGCGATCGGCCGGCCGCGACACCGTGCCGATGATGGGCCCACGCTCCCGTGCCGTCGGTCCGCCCCACGCGATGGGGAAGCGCGGCTTGCTGCCCGGTGCCGGGTGGGAGGTAAGCCGAATGTGATCTGTGCGGTTCGGCCGGGTCATGGGTACGCCAAAAAGCCAACGGCCCGCCGTTGCGACGGGCCTTTCCTCATCCGAACTGCGAACTCTACTACAGCTGCCGGAACTCTTCCATAGATCAGGAACGTGACTCTGCAGATCAGGAACGTGACTCTGCTGCGGGCTCTCGCATCTGGCCCTCTGCTTGCATGGGTCTACCTGTACAACGTGCACGGATAGCATCCATGGAGGACGCTCTGTGGCCAAGCTCGTCGTCGTCGATCATCCGCTGATTGCGCACAAGCTCTCGCTGATGCGCGACAAGACCACGCCCACGGCGCATTTCCGCCACCTGCTGCGCGAGATCTCGCTGCTCATGGGCTACGAGGTGCTGCGCGACCTCCCGACCGAGTTGCGCGCCATCGAGACGCCGGTCGGCCCGACCGAGGCGCCATTCCTCCAGGGCAAGAAGCTGGTGCTGTTGCCGATCCTGCGCGCCGGCAACGGCCTTCTCGATGGGCTGCTCGAGCTTACGCCTTCCGCGCGCGTGGGCCACATCGGCATCTACCGCGATCCGGCGACGCTCGCCGCCGTACAATACTACTGCAAGCTGCCCGAGGACATCGCAGAGCGGCTGGTTGTCGTCGTTGATCCGATGCTCGCGACCGGCAACTCCGCAGTCGCTGCCGTCAGCCTGCTCAAGAGCCGCGGCGTCGGCAACATCCGCTTCGTGTCGATACTTGCGGCGCCCGAGGGTATCGCTGCTCTCAAGCAGGCGCACCCCGAGGTCCACATCTTTACAGCCGCCGTGGACGACCGCCTCAACGACCACGGCTACATCGTCCCGGGCCTCGGCGACGCCGGCGACCGCATGTACGGGACGACATAGCCGGGAGGCGGCCCGGCGCCAATTGCAGGAGGCTGTCCATTCGATCCGGACAGGGAACGATGCGACCACGGTCTCCTGATCC
>JBIOVC010000458.1:0-2094 GCA_044867545.1 Hyphomicrobiaceae bacterium
CGCCTGGTCGTGGCGGAGCTCGCGGTCGCGGTGCTTCTGTTGGTGAGCGCGGGACTGTTCGGCAAGAGCCTGTATCGTTTGCTTCACGTGGACATCGGATTCAACGCAGAGCATCTGAGTGCCGTGGCGGTGACGCCTGTGTCGGTTCAAACGCGCCCAACTGATGCCGCGGGTCGGGCAGAAAATGAGCAGCCCGGCGCGCTGGCGCGGCGCGTCACCGAGCGCATCGCCGCGTTGCCAGGCGTCCAGTCGGTCGGATACGCGGACCTGTTGCCGCTCGGTCCTGGGCTTGCCCCTGCGTCGATGTTCTGGGTCACCGGTCGCGCCGAGGATCAGCAGCTCAACGACACCTGGCCGGTGCGGCGTATCAGCGCGGGCTATTTCAAGACGCTTCAGACCACGCTCGGACGCGGTCGCTCCTTCACCGAGGAAGAGGTTGCGGCGGCAAGACCAGTGATGATCATCAACGAGACCGCGGCACGACGATATTTCGGCGGCGAGGATCCGATTGGCCGGTCGATCTCGTTCGGCAGTCCTGCCTCGCCGGCCCGGGAGATTATCGGCATCGTGGGCGACATCAAGGAGGGCCCGCCTGAAACACCGCCGCACCCGAGCGCCTATGTCCCCTTCGACCAGAACGACTTCAACCTCGTCATCCGTGCGTCACAACCCGAACGTTCGCTCTTCGCGTCGGTAGTAGCCGCAATCCGCGGGATTGAGCCTGACGTGCTGGTTGGCCGCCCAACCACTATGGCCGAACGGATCAACGCGCTGCAGTCGACGTCTCTTCACCGCTCATCGGCGTGGCTCGTCGGAGCCTTTGCTGCGGTGGCTCTTGTACTCAGCGTCGTTGGCCTCTACGGCGTCGTCGCCTACTCGGTGGGTCAGCGAGCGCGCGAGATCGGTGTGCGCATGGCGCTCGGTGCCCAGCGCCGGTCCGTCTACCGGCTCGTGCTTGGAGAAAGCGCCTGGTTGATTGGCACGGGCACTGCGGTCGGAGTGATCGCCGCTGTGACGGCGGCCACACTGATGCGCCATCTGCTCTTCGGCGTGCAGTCGTGGGACCCGCCAACGCTTGCGCTCGCCGCTGCCGTCCTGACGATTTCGGCGCTGCTCGCGAGCTACGTCCCGGCCCGCCGCGCCGCATCGGTGAACCCCATCGAGGTTCTTCGTGCCGAGTAGCCGACGCGCGGTCGATCTCTGAGGATGCGCAGCCCTGAATCTGCCACGCTCGCTTGCTGCCGTGCCGGTTCGCCTGCGATCGCTCGCCCGCCGGGCGCGGGCGGAGAAAGATCTCGACGACGAGTTGTCGTTCCACCTGACGATGCAGGCGCGCGCGGCGCGCGACGCGGGCGGCAGCTTTCGCACTTCGCCAACCAGCCGCTCCAGCGTGCGAGCGGCAGTCGGTCCAAAATACGCACGAAATTCCGTGGAACCCTGGGGCACCTCCACTCAGGAGGGCAAGACACGCGCGCACGACGCCTAGCCGCGCCAGGATGGCTCCCATGCGCGAGAGGTGAATGCCACCGGAAAGTAAACGCGCCTGCTCTCGCGTGAGGTCGCGCCATTCGCTCGGCGGATCGAGCAGCACGAGACCGGCGAGGATCCGCCCTTCAAGAAGGCCAACTGAGACGGCCTCGATTTGCCGTGCGGCAGGAGATTCCAACCTTTCCACTTTCCTAGTCGTCTTAGGAAAGCATGGGAAAGGCGGAGCTCTTGCCCGGCACACTCGACTTGCTCATCCTCAAGGCCGTATCCCTCGGTCCGCTACATGGATACGGCGTCCTGCTTCGCATCGAGCAAATCACGCAGGGCGCCCTGACGATTGAGCAGGGCGCGCTCTATCCCGCGCTGTATCGTCTCGAAAAGCAGGGCCTGCTCGACGGCGATTGGCGCATCTCCGACAACAATCGCCGCGCGCGCTTCTACCGGTTGACGGCGGCCGGCCGGAGACGGCTGCGCGAGCACACTGAAACCTGGAACCGGACCGTGTCCGCGATGACCGCGGCGCTTAACACAAGACCTGAGGAAGTCTGATATGACACGGCTCCGCGTGCTGATAAAGAACCTCTTCCGGCGCGGCGCATTCGAAGA
>JBIOVC010000459.1:0-7335 GCA_044867545.1 Hyphomicrobiaceae bacterium
CGCATCAGCCGGCAGAGCTGGTGGCTCGGCCTGATCGTCCTGCTCGCCGTCTCGATTCCCGTCAGCCTGCTGCTCGATCCCGATTTCTTCAATTCCGAGGTCGGCGAGATCAAGCCGCCGTCGCTGCCGCTGACGATCTGGAGCCTCATCACCTGCCTGCCGACGGCCGCCATCACCATCAAGCGCCTCAATGATCGCGACTGGCCGGCCTGGATCGGCCTGCTGCTGGTGGCGCTGTTCGTGGTGCTGACGGTCGCAAACCACTTCGGATTCCTGCTCGACCCCGATAGGATGACGCCGGTCGAATCGTTCATCTTCGGCGCTATCCTGCTGTTCTTTCTCTGGACGCTGATCGATAACGGCTTCTTCAAGGGCAGCGACGGGCCGAACCGCTATGGCCCCGACCCGCTCGCCTCCCACGACGACGCCTGACCCGAGCCCGATCCACCATGTCCACAAACGACCCCGCATCACTCGCCCAAGCCTTGATCCGCTGCCCGAGCGTCACGCCCGAGGAGGCCGGCGCGCTCACCCTCATACAATCGGTGCTGGAGCCGGCGGGCTTTGCCTGCCATAGGCTGCCGTTCTCCGAGACCGGAACGCCCGACGTCGACAATCTCTATGCCCGGTTCGGGACGGGGAGCCCGCATATTTGCTTTGCCGGCCACACCGACGTCGTGCCGCCGGGCGACGAGCGGGCCTGGACCCGGCCACCGTTCGCCGCCGAGATCGAGAACGGCGTGCTCTACGGCCGCGGCGCGGTCGACATGAAGGGAGCAATCGCCTGCTTCACCATCGCCGCTCTCCGCTTTCTCGAGGCTCGGGGCAAGACCGCGAAAGGCTCAATCTCCTTGCTGCTCACCGGCGATGAGGAAGGTCCCTCGATCAACGGCACCGTCAAGGTTCTGGGCTGGCTCGCCTCACGCGGCGAGCGGCTCGATGCGGCGCTCGTCGGCGAGCCGACCGGCATCGAGGCGGTCGGCGACGAGATCAAGATCGGCCGTCGCGGCAGCATCAACTTCGAGCTGGTCGTATCGGGCAAGCAGGGCCATGTTGCCTATCCCCACCTCGCCGACAACCCGATCCCGAAGCTCGCCCGCCTGATCGACCGGCTTTCATCGACCCCCCTCGATCAGGGCACCGAGCATTTCGAGCCATCGAGCCTTGCCGCGACGGTGATCTCGGTCCCGAGCCGGGCGGTGAACGTCATCCCCTCCGAGGCCCGCGCTTGGGTCAACGTCCGCTACAACGACCAGTGGACCCGGCCGCGCGTCGAGGCGCATGTGCGCAAGCTGTGCGAGGAGGCGGCGCGCGATGTCGGCGCGCGCTATGCGCTCACCTTTTCGAGCACCGGCGACGTCTTCCTGTCCGAGCGCGGCCCGCTCGTCGCCACCATGGTCGACGCGGTCACCACCGTCGCCGGCAAGGCGCCGCGATTGAGCACCGGCGGGGGCACGTCCGATGCCCGCTTCATCCATACGTATTGCCCGGTGGTGGAGCTCGGCCTCGTCAACAAGACGATCCATGCGGTCGATGAGCGCACGCCGCTCGCCGACCTAGAACGATTGACGGAGATCTATTCGGCGTTCCTGACCCGGTATTTCGCCGCCGCCGGTTAGCTGGCTCGGCCCGACTGCTCGCGCGCATCGGTGCGTTTGCGGATGTGCTCGCCGACCAGGGTCCACGCCCATGCGCGTCCCGCATCGCCATGCCGTTCATTGAAGTCCGCGAAGAAGTCCGCCACCTGTGCCGCGAGCACGCCGTGGCGCCCCTCCAGCACCGCCGCCATATGATCGACCTCGCGCGGGGTCGGTGTCACGTCCTCATCAAGTTGCCTGCGCACGTCCGTCTCTCGACTCTTCAACCAGCCTGATCGCATGCGCTCGCAAGATCGGAGCCAACACGGAACCTGCACCGGAGCTGCACCACAACAGCTTCCGGAGCGGAGTCCCGCCGCGCGTGGCCCGTTTTTGGCACTGCAACAGGCTCGTTCGTTTCAGAATGAGGCAGGTCTCGACGATGACGAAACCGGGACGGTCCCCGCTCGGCGCTACTGAGCCTTCGAGGCAGGCGCGGAAGTGGCCGCTGCCGTCGATTTTGGCTTCGGCTTCGGTTTCGCCTTAGGCGCGGCCACGGCTTTGGCCTCGACCGCATCTGCAGTCGCTTCGACGGCTTCTTGGGCAGTGGACCCGGCGACAGCCTGCTTCGCGGACTTCGCTTCCGCCGCCTTCACCGCCTTCGACTTGGAACGCGCGACTGTCCGCACCCGCGCCCCGCCGCACTCGCTCACCCGCACCAGGCTGCGCACGCTGGTGACGCTCTTGGCCTCATCCGCCGTCGGGGCCGTATCGATCGTCGGGCCGTTGAACAGCGCCTTCCAGCCGTGCGTGCTGAAGCCGTGCTCGAGCAGGCTCTGCGCACGGATCGCACGCTCCGAGCCCGTCCGCTCGCCGAGCACGACCGCCATCAGCCGCACCCCGTCGCGCGTCGCGCTCGCAATCAGGTTGTAGCCGGAATCGCAGATGAAACCGGTCTTCATCCCATCGGTGCCCTCGAACGTCTTGAGCAGTTGGTTGTGCGTCCCCATCCGCACCTTCCCGAGCCGCATGTCGAGCATCGACCAGTAGTGGGCATACTCCGGGAAGTCGCGCACCACCGCACGCGACAGCCGAGCCAGGTCGCGCGCCGTCGTGACCTGCTCGGGAGCAGGGAGGCCGTTGGCGTTGGCGAACTTCGTGCGCGTCATGCCGAGCCGCTGCGCGGTCTCGTTCATTTTCGCGACGAACTGGGCCTCGGTACCGCTGACCGCCTCGGCGAGCAGCACGGCAATGTCGTTCGCCGACTTGATGATCAGCGCCTTGAGCGCGGTGTCGATCGCCATCTCCGAACCGACCGCCAAGCCCACCTTGCTCGGCGGCTGCGCGAACGCGGCCTCGCTATAGCGCGCCTTGGTCTCGAGCGTGAGCTGGCCGGCCTTCAGCGCCTCGAACACGAGGTAGGCGGTCATGATCTTGGTGAGCGAGGCCGGATACCAGAGATCGTCCTGGTCCTCGGCGTAGAGCACGCGGCCGCTCTGCGCATCGAACAGCAGGGCCGGCCCCGCGGCGGCAACGCTTGGCAGCAGGAGCCCGGCGGACAGTACCCCGGCGAGGATCAAGCGGTTCAGCACATCGCCCTCTTTGGATGGTTGAGGCGCCTTATCATATTCGGCCGTGCCGTAGGAGTTACCAACGGACACAGCGCAATAGGAAAATAGGTAAATCAACAAACCGTTCCGGCGGCGGGCGCTTTACGTGCCAGCCGCCGGCAGGGCGATCACACACCTGATGCACCACGGACGGATCCGTGCTGCGGCCTACGCCGCGGTACGCTTTGCCTCGTGCGTGGCACGGTCCAGCGTCGGCATCAGCTCCTGGGTATCCTTCGGCCGCCGGGCCTTGCCCTCGAAGTAGGACCCCGCCGCAATGGCAAGCGTCTGGTGATAGATCTCGCCGTCGACCTTGGCGGTGTCCTTGAGCTCGACGTCGAGCCCACGAACGACGCCGACCACCTCGCCCTCGATCGACACCTTCTGGCCGACGACCGTCCCCTCGACTCTGCCGTTCTTGCCGATCACGATCTCGATACCGTGCAGATCGGCCTGCAGCTCGCCATCGACCTGCAACGCACCCTTGGTGATGATCGTCACCTGCGTGCCGAGAATGCAGAGATCATTGCTGATCACCGACGTGGTGAGCGGGCCTTGCGGCGCGACGGGGCGCATGGTCGCAGAGGCTGCAGACGGCGGCCTTGGCTCCGCACCGTTGGGTTCACGCGAGAATGTCCGACCGAGTGCCATGATGCTCTCCCCGTTGACGCAATACCGACCCTGGCAAGCGATCACAGCGGCGTGGTGAAAATGAGGCTCGGCGGCCCCAAATGGCTCACACCGCCGAGGCCCTCTACCGCCGGGCCCGGCGCCCCCGGTCGTTGGCCGGCTCCTGCCGCGTGCTCTGCCGCAGCGCCTCCTTCAGCGTCACCGGCCGGCCGTGCTTCCTGAGGAGGTCGCGGAAGGCCTCGTCGGCGAGTTCCTGCAGGTCGTACATGCCGTCCCGCACCAGCGCGCTGAGCGCATTCCAGGTTTCGCCGTCGAACGCGATGATCTTCCGCGTCGTGCGGGGCTCGGCTTTGCGGGCAGCCACGGGCTCGCTCCTAGATGCAGTTTGGCAGCCTATGGGCGGCCAGCCGGAAGCTCCTCGCCTTCACCGTCATACGCTGGCGGCACGTAGATGTTGAGGGTCTTGAGGTCTTGCTTTCCGGTATTGCGGATCTCGTGGGTGTCGCCGCGCTCGATCAGCACGATCGTGCCGGGCCGCAATCGGTGCTGCCGGCCGTCGACGAGGGCGAGACCCGTACCGGAGACCACGTAGAGCCACTGGTCGGCGCCCCGGTGACGATTGCCGGGTCCGCCCTCGCGTGCGCCGGGCGGCAGGACCATCTGCGTCGACTGGGAGCGCTGATTTCCGATGCCGACGCCGAACCCTTTCCCAAATCTCAAATGCGCGCGCTTCATCGCGTCGCCCGCTCCGGCTGCCCAGAAATGCCTCGCCACCACAGAATGGAGGCAACGAGCCCAAACGGCAACGCCTGCCCTCTGAAGGGAGTTCCATATTGAGCAGCGGCTCGATTTCTCGCGCAGGCAAGGAACTAGTCGCCAGTTCCGGGCATTAGGGCAGTAGCGCATTTGTCTACGACGGTACGGCTATGCAGCATCAGCGCCGCTCGTTCACCTTCCGGAAGGGCCGCCGCTATCGGGCGACGATCTCCCTCGGCTTCGTCGAGCAGTTGGCTGGCAACGAGCTGATTGCCGACATGCTGCGGGAAGCAGGTTTCACCGAGGTCAGCGTCACGGGGTCGGGCCGAGAGCGCGAGGCGGAAATGCAGTGGCTCGACGATGATGGCACCGGCGACTTGCCGCCCCAGATCACATCCGTCGTCGAGATGCCTCCGTGAGCAGCGCCGCCAGCCGGCACTACTACACTCTGCCATCGCCCTCAGGGGCGATGGCAGAGCCGTGCGGGACGGAGCCCGTGGCTACTTCTTGCGGGCCGGCACCTGGAAGAACTCGGCGAGCTGATCCTTTGTGAGCGGCTCCTTGAGGAACTTGAGCTCGACCCCGTCGGCCATCACCGCGTCGATGCCCTCGATGCGGTAGGGATCGAGCGCCTCCTTCGGATAGAACTCTGCCATCGCCTTCTTGGCCCGCGCCTCCTCGATGCCGGCGAAGTCCTTGTAGTGCTTCAATGCCTCGGGGTTCGTGTACATGTATTCGAGCGACTCGTTGAACGCGGTCATGAACCGCTCGATGACGCCCTTGTCCTTCTTGAGCTTATCGGCATTGACGATGATCATGCGGACCGTCTGGTTGCGGGTCGAAGGCACCTCGCTGCCGCGGCCAATGATTCTGATCTTGCCCTCCTCGATCTCTTTGAGGCCGAACGGCGGCGCCGCCCAGCCGATGTCGACCTGCCCCGACATCACTGCAGTCAGCGTCGCCGGCGGACTGCCAGTCTTCGTCGGCTTGGACTGCAGGTTGTAGGTCTTGAGGAAGCCCAGCACGAGCATGTTGGTCGACGAGCCGGTCGTGGAGAAGGCAATCGTCGTATCCGGCTTGGCATCCTTGAGACTCTTGATCGGCGAGTCCGTCTTCACGTACCAGAAGAGGTCGTTGGAGCCGACGGTGGCATTGCCGATGGCGCGCACCGGAGCACCCTTCTGAAAGGCTCCCAGGGCGCCGGCGGAGCCTACTCCCGTGCCGATGTCGGTCGCCCCCGAGATCACGGCCTGCAGCGTTTCCCCGGCCCCTGCCGTGTAGGTGAGCTCGAGGTTGAGGTTGTGCTTCTTGAAGATGCCGGCACGCATGCCGATCTCGGGCGCCGACTGCTCCCAGTTCCCGCGCTGCCCGATGGCGAGCTTGAGCGTGTCCTGGGCGAGCGCCGCCGTCGCCGACACCATGAGCGGTGCGGCGAGGGCAAAAGCGCCGATCCAACGTTGTGCGTTTCGCATGTTCGTTTCCTCCCTTTCGAAGTTTCGCTCCTCAAAACTGTTGCGAGCCGGGCCGGCGCCCGAAGCGTCCGACCAGCTCGTTGGCGCCGATCGCCAGCGCAAAAAGAACGATCAGCATGGCGTACATGCGGGGCATGTTGAAGACCGCATAGGCCTGCATGATGAGGTAGCCGATGCCGGCGTTCGACAGCTTGGTCTCGGCGAGCAGCGTGCCGATGATGGCGACGCCGAGCCCGAGCCGCACGCCGTTGAGGACAGGCTCCCGCATCGCCGGCAGGTAGATCTTGGTCGCCGCCTGCCAGGGGCTCGCCTTGAAGCTCTGTCCTACCTTGACCAGCACCGGATCGATGGCGCGCATGCCCGCCGCCGTGCTGAGCACGATCGGGAAGAAGCAGGAGATGGCGCCCATCGCCACCTTGGACTCGGGCCCGATGCCGAACCACATGATCATGATCGGGAAGAAGATGATCTTCGGCGTAGGACCCAGATAGTAGAGGTAATGCTCGAAGGCGCGGGCGAGGAAGCGGTTGGCGCCAAGCACCAGCCCGAGCACGATCGCCGCCGACCCGCCGATGGCGAGCGCCGTTGCCACCTCGATCAGCGTAACGGCAAGGTGGCGGTAGAATTCGCCCTGGGTCAGGACCAGGCCGAGCGCGCCCCCGATCGCCAGCAGCGACGGCACCACATCGCGATAGAAGAGGCCCGACGCCGACATCACCTCCCACACCACAACGACGGCCGCGAGGATCGCGAGCCGGATGCATGTGACTTGGCCCGGTGCGAAGAGCGCGGCGCTTGCCCGGCTCAGTCTTGCGGCCTCAGCCATCGCTCGATCCGTTCGGTGGCGGCAAAGAAGATCACGCTGGTCAGGATGACGAAGCAGATCGCGGCATAGGTTCCGGCGAGATCGTAGCGCTCGGCGAACTCGTTGATGGCCGCACCGAGCCCGCCGAGGTTGATCAGGAACTCGACGCCGACGATGTTGATGAGACAGAAGATGAGCCCGAGCCTCAGGCCGACGAAGATGGTGGGCATCGCTGCCGGAAACAGGATCTTCCAGAACGACTGCCAGGAAGTGAGGTTGAAGCTCTTGCCGACGTTGATGAGTACCCGCCTGGTGCCGGAAAGGCCCTCGATGGTCTTGAGGATTACCGGCGGCAGGCCGGCGATGAAGCCCATGGTGATGATGGTGGTGGTCGAGCGGCCGAAGATCACCAGGAACAGGGGGTACATCAGCACGATCGGCGCCGAGGCCACCGCCGCGACCCAGGTCTCGGTAGCCTGCCGCAG
>JBIOVC010000460.1:0-15144 GCA_044867545.1 Hyphomicrobiaceae bacterium
GGATCGCGCCGAGCTCGCCGGAGACCACCATCTCGCGTACGGCCTCGATCGGCGGCTCGAAGCGCTTCTCGTGGCCGATGCCGAGGGTGACGCCGGCGCTGTTGCACGCGCCGATCGCGGCGACGGCATCAGCGCGCGTCATGCAGAGGGGCTTCTCGCAGAACACGTGCTTGCGGGAGCTTGCCGCCCGAACGATCAGGTCGAAGTGCGTGCTGTGGGGTGTGGCGAGCAGCACGGCGTCGATGCTGCCGTCGGCCAGCACAGCATCGAAGTCGGGCAGGAAACGGATGCTGCGGACGGCGGCGATCGCGGCGGCATCGGGGTTGGTGTCGGTCGCTGCAACCACCTTCACGACGCTGCTGCCGGCGAGCGTGTCGATGAGGGTGCGTCCCCACCACCCGAGGCCGATGACGGCAAGCTGCAGCACGCTCCCGTTCCTCCTTCGGTGCCGGCCAGTCGGTCGGGAAATCCGCGTTCCCTCCCAGTCCAATACGACAACGCGGACTTCCCGACCATCACGCCAGGCGACTCTCTAGGAGCTCGCCTTGTTGACTGCCGGCAGCACCTTCTCGGCCATCAGCTCCATCGAGCGCACGGCGAGCTTCCGGTCGGCCCAGTCGTGGCCGGCGTAGAGCAGCGTGCCGAAGTTGCCGATCTGATCGCGGAAGGCGAGCAGCTCATCGATGACCTTCTCCGGCGTTCCCCAGATCACGACGTCGTTGACGATGCCTTCGGTGGTCACCGAGCTGTCCGGCGCCTTCTGATCGCGCTTGAAAAGGTGGGCGCGCCCGCTCTTTGCGAGCTTCGAGCCGAGCAAGCGGAAATAATCGAAATAGGGCATGCCGGGCGTGGTCGCATAGCGGCGGGCGGTGGCGAGGTCGTCGGCGACGAATACGCTCTTGGCGACCCGCCAGTTGGCCGGGTTGACCTTGCGCCCGACGGGCTCGGCCTCCTCGGTGTACTTCTGCCAGTGGGTCTTGACCCACATCGGCAGCAGGAAGTTGGCGGAGATGATGTCCCAGCCGCGGGCGGCGGCGTCCGAGGCGCTGGCCGAGTAGGGCGTGGCCGCCGTGACGATGATGGGAGGGTGCGGCTTCTGATAGGGCTTGTGGATATAGCCCTGGCCGACCTCGGCCAGGGTCGTGCGTGCGGTGGAGATGTTCCAGAACTTGCCTTTGAGATCGTAGGGCGGGTTGTGCTTCCAGATGTCGAGGACCATGTCGATCGCCTCGGCATGCATGGCGCGGCGGTCGAGATCTAGGGTACCGAAGATCTCCGCATCCGACGGCAGGCCGCCCGGGCCGATGCCGAACAGGAAGCGGCCCTCGGACATGTGGTCGATCATGGCGACCTCGGCGGCGACGCGGGCCGGATGGTGGTTCGGCAGATTGACGGTGCCGGAGCCAAGCTTGATTGTCCTCGTCTCGCGCAGCAGCCAGGCGATGAAGATCAGCGACGACGTGATCGTCTCGGTCCGGTCAGTCACGTGCTCGCCGTAGAAGCCCTCAACGAAGCCGAGCTTCTCCGCGATGATGGCAAGCTCGCGATCCTCGTTGAGGGTCTCGACAAGATTGCGCGTGAGTGGATGGAGCGGCATCGTAAAGAAGCCGAGCTTCATGGACCTTCGCCCCCTCGTCCCCGGAGCATCGCCGGACCGGCTCGCCCACCGCGGCGCGCACGATTAGCTCACTTGTAAGGCGCTTCGCGTCGCGCGAAATAATTATTGGTTCTGCTCTTAGCCATTATGATGCATGATGGTGTCGTGACCGAGAGCCTGAAAGACGTCCGCCTGTTCGTTGCAGCCTACGAGGAAGGCTCCTTCACGGCTGCGGCACGGCGCGAGCACGCGACGCAATCGGGTGTGTCCCAGCATATCCGAAAGCTCGAGGACCACTTTCGCGTCCGCCTGTTTGAGCGTGTCGGAACGCGCATCGTGGCGACGCCGGCAGCCCAGACCTACTACACGCGCTGCCTCGAGGTGCTGCGGGCGCACCAGGCCGCGCAAGCCTCGGTGTCGCGGTTCGTCGGCGGGCTCTCCGGCGAGATCTCGGTCGGCCTGATGCCGACCATGACGCGCTTGGCGCTGGCGCCGGCGCTCGCGCGCTATTCCGCGAGCCATCCCAACGTCACGGTGCGGGTGCTGGAGGCCTACAGCGGTGTGCTCACCGAGCAGGTGCTGGCAGGCGTGCACGACTTTGCGGTGGTGCCGGCGGTGGCCGGGGTTCGCGGCGTCAAGATGCAATCCCTGATCAGGACACCGGAGGTGCTGGTGTCGGCTCCCGGTCGCTTCGAGCATATGCGCGCCGTGCGCCTGGCGGACCTCGGCCCGCTCAAGGTCGTGCTGCCCGGGCCCTCCAACACTCGGCGGCAGACGCTCGAGAGCTACTTTGCCAGAGTGGGGGCAGCGGTGGAGCGCATGATGGAGCTCGATGCGATGATGGGGACGCTCGATCTCGTGCGTCGAACGGACTGGGTGACGGTCCTGCCGGGCCTGATGATGTCCGCTGAAGTCGAACGACGATCGGTCACGGTCAACCCCCTCGCCGAGCCGACGCTCTCGCTCGATCTGGCGCTGATAGAGCCGGCGCGGCGTGTCATGTCGGAGGCAGCGACTGCCTTTCTGGAGGTGCTCGGGCAGGAAACGCACTCAGTCAACGCGTGCTGGAACGACGTGCTGAGCGAGCCAGCGGTGCGCGCTCGCGCGTACCGGCACAAGCGGGCCCCAGCGTGATCCCGTGCACCGACAGGAGCGGGGGGCTGGTGGCATCAGGATTTCTGATAACGGGAAGCATACACACTCGTTTCTCGTCCCGGCGGCACCGCTATAGTGTCGGCCGCCAGGGCCCATCAACGACATCAGGGAGGTCGATACGTGGCACAGGAAAGCGTGCAGGCAGCGCCAGTGGAAGCAAAGGGCATGCGTCTCATCGCGCAGGATGAGCTCAATGGCCGCGGCGGCGTCGGGGAGGGTGTGTCGCTGCAAAAGACACGGGATGGCCGGCGCATCATGTGGCTGGCACACGAGGGCCCGCCGACCAACTTCACCGGCGTCGACGTCACCGATCCGAAACGGCCGAAGGTGATCGTGCAGACCGACCTGCCGCACAACAAGGTCCGATCGAACTCGCTCGAGACGACCGGCGACATCATGGCGGTCGCCTACCAGACCTACGAGGTGGGCCTCAAGCCTGCCGGGTTCGAGCTGTTCGACATCTCGAAGCCCGAGACGCCGAAATCGATCGTGACGTTCGATGCTTCAGGGCCCCATTCGCGCGGCGTGCATCAGCTCTGGTTCGTCGACGGGGAATACGTGCACCTCTCGAGCGGAGCGGCCGACATCAAGCCCCGCAATCCGCTCGACGACCAGATCTATCGGATCATCGACGTGCGCAATCCGTCGAAGCCTGTCGAGGCCGGGCGCTGGTGGCCCAAGGGCGTGCTCGATGGTGACGAGGAGCCCGCACCGGCTCGCCTGCCGCTCAATGCCGGCTTCCGTGCGCACAACACCAACGTCTATCCGGACCGCCCGGACCGCGCCTACATCGGCTACATCGACGGCGGTGCCTACGTCCTCGATATCTCGGACAAGTCGCGGCCCCGCGTTGTCTCGTCCTGGAACCCGCATCCGCCCTATCCGGGCTTCACCCACACGGTGATGCCGCTGTTCAGCCGCGATCTGCTGATCGTCGCGGACGAGTGCATGAAGGATCTGGGGGCCGACTGGCCGAAGCTCACCTGGGTCGTTGATGCGCGGAACGAGAAGAACCTCGTGCCGATCGCGACACTGCCGATGCCGCCGTTCGACACCTACGGGCGCAAGGGCGGCCGGTTCGGCTCGCACAATCTGCACGAGAACCGGCCGGGCGAGACCTCGTTCCGGTCCGACACGCTGGTGTTTGCGACGTTCTTCAACGGCGGCGTGCGGGCGTATGATCTCTCCAACCCGCTGCAGCCCAAGGAGGTTGCGGCCTACGTGCCGGAGGCGCCGCGCGGCTCGCGCGCGGGGACGGTGCAGATCAACGACGTGTTCGTGGACGAGACCGGCCTCGTCTACGCCGTCGACCGGCATACCGGCGGGCTCTACATCCTGGAGCTCGACATCTGAAGGCCAACCGCGATGGCGGCGAAGCCCGTTGCAGTGATCACCGGCTACCTCGGCAGCGGCAAGACCACGCTGCTGAACCGCCTGCTCAATCAACCGGGCATGGCCGATACCGCCGTCATCATCAACGAGTTCGGCGAGATCGCGATCGACCATCTGCTGGTCGAGAGCGCGATCGAGAACACGCTGGTGCTGCAGAACGGCTGCGTCTGCTGCACGGTGCGCGGCGATCTCGTCGATACGCTGATCGACCTCGAGGAGAAGGCGCGGCGCGGCGCGATCCCGGCTTTCTCGCGCGTGCTGATCGAGACCACGGGTCTCGCCGATCCGGGACCGATCATCCATACGCTGTCGACGGACCCGGCGATCGCGCCGCTCGTTCGGCTGCAGACGGTGATCGCGACGGCAGATGCAGTGAACGGGCTGGACCAGCTCGACCGCCACGCCGAGCCGGCCCGGCAGACGGCGCTTGCCGATGTTATCCTGATCACCAAGGCCGACATCGCCGATGCGGCTCAGACGGCGGCACTGAAGGGCCGCCTCGAGGTGCTCAACCCCAGCGCGGAGATGCGCGAGGTCCGTCACGGCGAGATCGCCGCCGAGGACCTCTTCCGTCGCCCGCACCACGCGCCGGCGGACGCCTCGGTGGCGGCGGAATGGCTCGGGGCGGAGCCGCATCACGACGAGAGAGAGGCTCATCACGGCCATGTGCATGGCGCAGCTGTCCGCTCGGTATCGCTGACGCTCGATGTGCCGATCGCGTGGGAGGCGCTGTACGGCTGGCTCCAGTCGCTGCTGTCGCTCAGAGGCGCCGGCATTCTCCGGCTCAAGGGGATCGTGAATGTCGCGGGGATGTCGCGGCCGGTCGTGGTGCAGGCGGTGCATCATCTACTGCATCCGCCGGTGACGCTCGCGCGCTGGCCGGACGGGGACCGGCGCACGCGGATCGTGGTGATCGCGGAGGGGTTGCCCGACGGTGCGCTCGAGGACGGTCTGCAGGCGAGCCTCGAGGCGTGCCTTGGAGAGCCGGCACGCGCTGTAGTCTGAGGGCTTCGAGCCCCTTTCAAGCCTCCGGGCCAGATGCTAGGTTCCCCCGCGATTCAACCGATCCTGTCCAGGTTCACGTCACATGCCTGCGCGCATCTACAAGCCGGCGAAGACCGCGATGCAGTCGGGGCTGGCGCAGACCAAGGAGTGGGTGCTCGAGTTCGAGCCGGAGAGCCCACGCGATATCGAGCCGCTGATGGGCTGGACCAGCTCGGCCGACATGCGCTCGCAGGTGAAGCTGACGTTCGACACCAAGGAGGAGGCGGTAGCGTACGCCGAGCGCAACGGCATCGCCTATACGCTGTTCGAGCCCGAGACGCGCAAGCCCGTCCGCAAAGCCTACGCCGACAATTTCAGATTCGGCCGGATCGGCTCCTGGACGCATTAGCGGCCGGCGCCGATCGGATTGTCGGCCGTCCGCGTATGATGCCTCGCATACCTTGACCGGATCAGCGAAAATCCCCAGAACTGGGCCGCCGATCCCGTAGCTCAGCCGGATAGAGCACCTGCCTTCTAAGCAGGGGGTCGCTGGTTCGAATCCAGCCGGGATCGCCAATAAAATCAGGGTCTTCTGAGGGTAGGCCTGTCCCGCAGCCAGGGGACACTTTAGTTGGGTCGCTCTGCCGCAGCCGGCTCGGCGTCCGCTGCAGCCACTTCAACCGCCTCCGCTTCAATGACGGCCGGCGGCGGTTGCCACCTTCTTTGCTGTGTAGTGGATTGCGGCCAGCATCGCGTCCAGCTTCGCCCTCGGCTCACTGTCCAAACGCGCATCGAGGTTGACGTCGAGGTCCACAGCGACCCGCTCGGTGCTGTATCCGCCGAGCCCGCCGAGTTGCTTCAGCGATGCAGCGTCCGCATAGAGCTGGCGCAGACCGTCTTGTCAGTGGCTACAGACACCAACCTCGACGCGGGCAAGCTCAAAGACGCCGCTCTCCAGGAGTTTGCTATGACCTATCGCAGCCGGCTTGGCCAAGCGGATCCTACTTCAAACTGGGACGCCACCAGCACGCCAGGAGGCGTGTAGCGGAATGGTTCTCGGCTCGCCGGCCTCTCAAAAAGCCGCTGAACAGCTGAGATCAGGCTGGAGCGGCTGGGTTGGCGCTGCCAGTGCTGGGTCCGTCGGGTTCGCAGGCCCCATCCGCTGCAGAGCAAACTCTGTTGGATCGGCCACGGCGAGGCCTCCGAGCAGCGCCGCACTGACGACGACTGCACCGACGGAAATGCGCTTCATCGCTCGATGGCGAGTGCCGCCCCAATAGAGCGCCAAAACGGACACAACATAGAACAGCATCACGCCAGCTAGGCTGCAAGTCAGCATACATTGGATATCAGACATGGCTGCCTCCTAGGATCGGGCAGTCTGATCCGGTGGGGTCTCCAAAGGCAACCCGCAGTGGAAGGGAGGTAACACCCGATAGGGAACGAGCCCTGCAGGCGTATGTGTGCAGACTGTCTCTGTACGTCTCATGCTGATTTGCTGTTCAGCGAGCGCTGTAGCTCGCCCGACAGAAGGGTCTGCCAACCCCACCCCCTGCCGGGCCGGCCGGCCCTTGCTGATTTCCGGCGTCCGGTTCTCTGCCGGCCTGCCGGTTCGCGTGGTGCGCAATCCTCTGACAATGGACCATCTGACCACACCGCTACAGCGCACTGCGCTGCAGCAGGATCGCGCAGCACGATGGCTCGAACTGCTCCGCTACCGCGAGGCGCAGCTGCTCCGAGAT
Source organism: Hyphomicrobiaceae bacterium (assembly GCA_044867545.1). Taxonomy (GTDB): domain Bacteria; phylum Pseudomonadota; class Alphaproteobacteria; order Rhizobiales; family Hyphomicrobiaceae; genus DATLZB01. Next base: position 6,871 of record JBIOVC010000460.1, read on the forward strand.
CATATCGATGAAGGCGATGAGCCGAGTGCTGTCGGCGCCCTGCTTCCGACAGCGTGCCGCTGCTGGCCATCAGTCTTTCTGATCCAGCACATCAGGTAATAGGCATTTGCGCGCCGGTGTGGCGGTTGTAGGCTTGCACAAAAAGCCAGCCGGCGACGGGAGGAATTCGCGATGGATCAGGACTCGCGAGCGAAGACACCGGGTGCAAAGCGAGCCGGTCCGGGAGAGCACCACTTCGAGCTGGCCAAGCTTGCCCGGATGAAGGCTGCACAGATCGAGGGTGGCCCGACCTACTCCACCGCCGTCGGCGCCTGTATCGAAGGCGACCGCATGATGGTGGCGATGATGCGGATGGCCGCCGGCACTGGGGCCGAGCCGCACAGCCATCCGAACGAGCAATGGATCTACATTCTCGAGGGTACCTTCGAGATGGACGTCGGCGGTAACAAGGTCACGGCCGGGCCGGGCTCGGTGCTCTACATACCCTCAAACGTCGTCCATTCCGGAAGGGTCACACCCGACGCGGACGTGGTGTTCTTCACCGTCAAGGACACCTCGCACAGCCTGCAGGGAGTAAAGGCGGCTTGACGCGTTCGGCGCGCATTACGAGCCGCAAAAACTACGGCAAATACAACAATCGGGAGGATGAAATGTGCAACATCAGGGCGGCGCTGTTCCTTGCTCTGGGACTGGCGTTCGGAGTCGCCGGGGCTGAAGCCCAATCCGCCTATCCAAACAAGCCGGTCAAGATCATCGTCCCCTATGCGCCTGGCGGGGCGACGGACATCGTCGCACGCATCATCGGCGAGCAGATGCGCCAGAGCCTCGGCCAACCGTTCGTGGTCGAGAACAAGCCCGGCGCCAACGGCGTCATCGCGATCGAGGAAATGGCGCGGTCCAAGGCCGACGGCTATACGCTGATGATCGGCAATGTGACCACCAACGCCATCACCCCGGCCGTCGACCGGAAGAAGTTCTCGATCGACTACGACAAGGACGTCGTGCCGGTGCAGCGGCTGGTCGACATCCCGGCCTTCATCGTCGTCACCACCACCAACTTTGCGCCCAAGACCGTTCCCGAGCTGATCGACTTCGCCAAGAAGAACCCCGGCAAGGTGCGCTACGGCACGGTCGGGGCCGGCTCCTATCCGCACTATGACATGGCCTATTTTGCCAAGCGCGCGGGAGACCTCGACATGATCGCGATCCACAACAAGGCGGGCGCCTCGGGCGTGATCAATGACATGGTGACCGGCGACACCCAGGCGTCCTTCCTCAACGTCGCCTCGAGTGCGGCGATGGTCAAGGCGGGCAAGCTGAAGCCGATCGCCGTCGTCAACCACCAGCGGCTTGCCGACTATCCCGACATTCCGACCATGAAGGAGGCCGGTTACGGCGATGTCGGCACGATCGCGTGGCAGGGGCTGTTCGCGCCGGCTGGAACGTCGAAGGAAGTGCTGGAGACCCTGCTCAAGGCATCGACGGAGGCAATGCGCGCGCCGGCTGCCCAGGAGGCGTTCAAGAAGCAGAACTTCAACGTCGTGCCCAACAAGTCGCTCGATGACGCCAAGGCCTGGCTCGCCACGGAGATCGCGAGCTGGAAGAAGATCACCGAGCAGGTGAAGGTCGAAGCGGCGCAATAGCCGTACTGCATATGTGGCGCTGCTGCGCGAGCGGGCAGCGCCGCTGACCGGCGTCCGGGAGCAGAAAGGGTGCAGGATGGATTCCACGAGGATGGAACCTGAACGGCCCGAGCCTCTGCGCCGGATCCTGGTGGAGAAGGATGTCGGCGTTCCCCTGCGCGATGGGGTGCGCCTCAAGGCCGATGTGCTCCGGCCCGACGATCGGGGCAAGTATCCGGCGATCCTCAACCTCGGTCCCTACCAGAAGGACAAGCTCTGGGTTCCGCCGGAAAGCCTCGAGGAGAAGCCGAATGCGCTGATGAACTGGGAGACCATCAACCCCGAGTGGTGGGTTCCCAGGGGTTATGCCGCGGTCCGCGTCGATGCGCGCGGCAGCGGCAAGTCGCCGGGCCAGTGCGCGCCGTGGTCACAAAGTGAAGCGGTCGATTTCTACGACGCCATCGAATGGGCGGCGGTGCAGCCCTGGTGCAACGGCAATGTCGGGCTGCTGGGCATTTCCTACTACGCCATCAACCAATGGTTCGTCGCCAATCTGCAGCCGCCATCGTTGAAGGCGATCATCCCCTGGGAAGGCTTTGCCGACCTCTACCGTGACGCGCTGTTCCATGGCGGCATCCTCAGCGTATTCATGACCAATTGGTTCACCGCCCATCTGTTGCATCACAAGCTGGGACGTGCCTCGCAGCATCTGGCGGATACTTGGAAAATCAACACGCTCGACTTCTGGCTCTCGAACAATCTCGACAGCGGCGCCTTTGCGGGTGCGCAGGCGCAGTGGGACAAGATTACCGTGCCGTTCTATTCGGTCGGCAACTGGACCGGCTTCGGCCTCCACCTGCGCGGCAACACTGAAGCCTTCATGCGCTCGCCCTCCAAGCACAAGAAGCTGCGCATTCATACGGGCAGCCATGTGCACCCGTTCTATCGCGAGGAAGCGCGAGCCGAGCAGATCCGCTTCTTCGACTACTGGCTGAAAGGTATCGACAACGGCGTGATGGAGGAGCCGCCGATCAAGCTCGCCATCCGGCACGGCGCCGACAAATTCGAATGGCGGCACGAGCGGGAATGGCCGCTCGCCCGCACGCGATGGACCAAGCTCTATTTCAATCTGGCGCCGCCGCCGGCCGGCGCGCCGGACAATTCCGCAGCTCTGGTCCGGGAGAACCCGGAAGTTGTCGCCTCGCGCAGCTATACAGCGTCGAGCTTCGGCACCATGGGCTCGACCTCAGCCTCATCCTCGCAGGTGATGGGCGGCGGCGGCATCAAGCCGGGCATGGGGATCGCGCTCACAACGCCGCCCCTGGAGCACGACCTCGAGATCACGGGCCCGCTCGCCGCCTCGTTCTGGGTGTCGAGCTCGAGCGAGGACATGGACCTGTTCCTGACGCTGCGCAACTTGGACGCCGACGGCAACGAGGTGATGGAAACCGGCCAGCAGGGCTCGCCCGTGCCGGTGGCGAAGGGTTGGCTGCGCGTCTCGCATCGCGAGCTCGACCCCGAGCGGTCGCTGCCCTATCGGCCTTATCACAAGCACACCCGCCGGCTCTATCTGAAGCCGGGCGAGATCGTGAAGGTCGATGTGGAGATCTGGCCGACCTCGATGGTGTTCAGGCAAGGCCACCGCATCAGGCTGGATGTGCAGCCGCGCGACGGCATCGGCAGCCAGGGCTACATGCACTATCACGCCGACTACAACACCGGCACCAACACGATCCATGCCGGCGGCGAGTACGAATCCTATTTGCTGCTGCCCGTGATCCCGGCGTACGGAGCGTCGAGGGAACGATGACGGATCGCCCACGCCTCGTAGTGCAGCACCCCGTGCTGAGAGCGCTCGGCCGCAAGGATGCGCTCGCCGGCCTCATGTTCATCGGCTTCGCCGCGCTCGGACTGTGGATGTCGCGCAACTATCCCGTCGGCACCGCGCTCAGGATGGGGACCGGCTACGTTCCGCGGCTGCTGTGCTGGGCTTTGTTGGGCTTCGGCCTTGTTGTGCTGATGCAGGGGCTGCGCGGGTCGGACCCGCATCAGCAGTCGCAGGAGCGCAGCCTGGCGACCCTGTGGCCGGTGGCCATCGTCGCCACCAGCCTCGTTGCCTTCGGCCTCGCCATCGAGCGGCTCGGCCTCGTGATCTCGATCCTGCTGCTGGTCGCCATCGGCAGCCTTGCGGATCGGCAATTGCGGCCGTGGGAGACGCTGGCCGCGGCGGCCGTTCTGATCGTGCTCTCGTGGGCGATCTTCATCCTGGGGCTTGGCCTCACCATACCGGTTTGGCCGGAGGATTGAGGCTGTGGGGCTGCTCGACAACCTCATGCTGGGATTCGGCGTCGCGCTTACGCCGGCCAATCTCGGCTTCGCCCTCATCGGCTGCCTGGTCGGGACGCTGATCGGCGTGCTGCCCGGTATCGGTCCGATCGCTACCATCGCCATGCTGCTCCCGCTTACCTTCCATCTCGAGCCGGTGTCGGGGCTCATCATGCTGGCCGGCATCTTCTATGGGGCCCAGTACGGCGGCTCGACCGCGGCAATCCTGGTCAACCTTCCGGGCGAGACCTCGTCGGTGGTCACCTGCATCGACGGCCACCAGATGGCACGCCAGGGACGCGCGGGGGCGGCGCTCGCAACCGCTGCACTCGCCTCCTTCCTCGCCGGCACGGTCGCGACGGCAGTCATTGCCACCTTGGCGCCGCCGCTCGCCAGGATCGGCCAGTCGTTCGGCGCACCGGAGTATTTCTCGCTGATGGTGCTGGGGCTGGTCGCCGCCGTCGTGCTTGCCCACGGCTCGGTCATGAAAGCGGTGGCGATGATCCTCCTCGGCCTGCTGCTCGGGCTCGTCGGCACCGACGGCAACACGGGCGGAACGCGCTTCACGTTCGGGCTCAACATCCTCGCTGACGGCATCGACTTTGCGGTCATCGCCATCGGTGTGTTCGGCGTCGGCGAGATCATCACCAACCTTGCCAGAGCTGATCCGGGCGGGCGGGTATCGATCGCCAAGATCACAAGACTATGGCCGACGCGCGAGGATTTCAGACAGGCCTGGCCCGCAGCCCTGCGCGGCACCGGCCTCGGCGCGGTCCTCGGCGTCCTGCCGGGGGGCGGCGCGACGCTCAGCGCGTTCGCCGCCTACGTGCTCGAGAAGAAGGTGGCGCGGGACCCCTCCCGCTTCGGCCGCGGCGCGATCGAAGGCGTGGCAGGGCCGGAAGCGGCAAACAATGCCGGTGCTCAAACATCGTTCGTGCCCACGCTGACGCTCGGCATTCCCGGCAATGCGGTGATGGCCTTGATGGTCGGCGCCATGATGATCCACGGCATCCAGCCCGGGCCGCAAATCATGACCGAGCGGCCAGCTCTGTTCTGGGGGATGGTCGCCAGCATGTGGATCGGCAATCTCGTGCTGGTCATCATCAACCTGCCGTTGATCGGACTGTGGGTGCAGCTCCTGAAAGTGCCCTACCGCTTCCTCTACTTGGCGATCCTGCTGTTCTGCGGGATCGGCGTCTATACCATCAGCAACAGCGCAACCGCGGTGGTGCTGGCCGCCTTGTTCGGAGCGTTGGGGTACCTGTTCAACAGGCTCGAATGCGAACCGGCGCCGATGATCCTCGGTTTCGTGCTCGGCCCGCTGATGGAGGACAACCTTCGTCGGGCCCTGCGCATCTCAGGCGGCGACCCAATGATCTTTCTGGACCGCCCGATCAGTCTCGTGCTGCTGGCCTGCACCCTGCTGCTGTTCCTGATGGTCGCCTTGCCGGCGATTCGCACGCGGCGCGAGGAGGCCTTCCGGGAGGGGTGAGAAGTGGTCGCAGGGCGGACCGCCTGCCATTAGAAAACTGGATGGACTGACCCCAAAACATATCATTTCTGTTGCCGGTTGCGTTCAGCTAGTTTTTGTACCTCACTGGCGCATTTTCCGGCACCGCTCGTATCGCGGAGAGGGACATGGGAGCGAATTTCGGCATTGCGGGATTGGACTGGCAGCAGCGGGTCAACTGGGATCGGCTGCGCGAGTACCGCATCGAGCGCGCACGGCAGATGATGAAGAAGCACGGCCTCGGCGCGCTGCTGTGCATGTACGATGAGAACGTCCGCTACATCACCGGGACGCTGACGCCGGGCTGGAACCGGCTGAAGCCCGGCTTGCGCTACGCCATGCTGTGCGGCGACGGGCGCCCCATCCTGTTCGAGCAGGGCGACCTCGGCTTCCAGATCGAGCGGCATAGCCCCTGGATTCCGAAGGAGAACGTCCGTCACTCCTTCGCCTGGATCAAGGGCGCCGCGGGTCCGGCCTCGACCCAGCAGGTCAACAAGTTCACCAAGGCCGTGTTGCAGGCGATGAAGGAGAACGGCGTGGCGGGCCAAAAGCTCGGCTGCGACTTCATCGACATCAACATGATCAACATCTTCAAGGAGAACAACATCAACTGGGTCGACGGCATGACCCCGATGATGGAGGCGCGTGCGGTCAAGAGTGTCGACGAGCAGGAATGCTTCCGCATCGTCGGCGCCATCGGCGATGCCACCCACTGGGAATGCATGAAGTTCCTGCGCCCCGGCATCACCGAGAACCAGGTGACGGCACACCTGATGAAGTATCTGTACTCGATCCCCGGTATGGAGGACGTCGAGGACGTGATCGTGTCGTCCGGTCCCAACACCTGGCCGAACTGGCGCAACTTCTCCGATCGCATCATCCAGCCGGGAGACATCGTGTTCATGGATTTGGCCGCGCTCACCTGGAACGGCTACAAGTCCTGCTACTACCGCACCTACTGCGTCGGCAAGGAACCCACCAAGGAGCAGCAGGAGACGTACGAGACGGCGCTCAAGTGGCTCTACGACTCGATCGGCGCGGTGAAGGCCGGTGCCACGACGCGCGATATCGCGATGAAGTGGCCGTCGGCGATGGAGACGTGGGGCTACGAGGACGAGGACCAGGCGGCGGCCAACCTGTGGGGCCACGGCTTGGGGCTAGCCCAGTACGACCCGCCGGTGATCTCGCGGATCTGGTCGCTCGATCACCCGGTCGAGATCCAGGAAGGCATGACCTTCGCGCTCGAGACGCAGCACGGCAAGCGCTACCGCTATGGCGTGCGCATCGAGGAAATGCTGATCGTGCATAAGGACTCGATCGAGATCGTGTCGAACTTCCCGGTCAAGCAGATCACGGTGGTCGACCCGATACCCGGCTACGGCGATCACGTGAGGTGACGAGCGGGGTCGCATGGCGGCGGGCTCGCTGCTCTCACAGCGAAGACTGAAATGTCATGGCTGAATACGTCATCCCGCTGAACGCCGCCGCGGCGACCGATGCCGATCGCGTCGGCCCCAAGGCCGCGAACCTGGCGGTGCTGGGCCGCGCCGGATTGCCGACGCCGGGCGGCTTCTGTCTCACCGCGGACGCCTACAATCTGCAGCTTGGCAGGCTCGGTCTCGAAGATTCGGTTCATGCGTTCTCGAGCGCCGAGCCGGCCGAGGCTCGTCGGCTCTCCGTCGAGGTCAGACTTGGCCTCTACCAGCACCCGATCGTGCCAGAGATCCGTGATCCGCTGCTCGCGGCGTGGAGTGCCCAGCGCCGGGCCGGCGGCGCCCGCACCGCGGTGCGCTCCTCCGCGTTGATCGAGGACCGCAAGGGCGCAAACTTCGCCGGCCAGTTCGTAAGCTTTCTCGGCATCGAGGAGGAGACGGCGTTTCTGACGGCCGTGCGCGCCTGCTGGGCGGCGCTATGGACGTCGAGCGTGCGCGGCTACATGGAGAACCATGGCCTCTCCCCTGCGGCGACCGCCATGGCGGTGCTGATCCAGCCGCTCGTCGATGCGCGTGCCTCGGGCGGCGGGTTGAGCCAGACCGCCGAGGGCGAGATGCTGCTGACCGCGACCTGGGGTCTCGGCTCCACACTGGCCCAGGGCGAGGTCGTGCCGGACCGCATCGTGCTGAGCCGCCGGGGGGAGTTGCTGAGCGCTGAGGCTGGCCGCAAGGATCACCGCGAGACCTGTGGGCACGGGGCCTCCGCCATGCCCCAGGCGGTCCCGCGCGAGCTTGTGGGAACGCCTTGCCTCGGTGATGTGCAAGCGGTCGTCCTCGGTCATATGCTGCAGAGGGCGGAAGAAGTCGTCGGCATGCCGGTCGAGATCGAGTGGGCGCTCGATAATGCCGGATTCAAGCTGCTGCAGGCGCGGCCGCTGCACGTCGAGCCGGCGCACGTTCCCGACGAGATCTGGCTCAAGCATCCAGGCGTCAACGGACATCCTGCCGGCGTCGGCTGGGGCGCAGGCCGTGCGGTTGTCATCAATTGCGAGTGCGAGCTTTCGCGCGTGGCGCCGGGCGACATCCTGGTGACCAAGGTCGCAGGCCCCGCACTGAGCTTTGTGCTGCCGCGCGTGGCGGGCGTGGTGGCCGAGCGCGGCGGCTCGACATCGCACTTGGCTTCGCTCGCCCGCGAGCGCGGCATCCCGATGGTGCTCGGCGTGCTCGACGCCACGCGGCGAATACCGGACGGGTCGCAATGCGCCGTCGACGGCGTCGCCGGCATCGTCCGGTGGATTCGCTGATGCGCCCGCGTATCTTCGTTACACAGCCGATCGCGGTGAGCGCGATCGAGCGGCTGCGGGCGGTGGCAAGCGTCAAGGTC
>JBIOVC010000461.1:0-6848 GCA_044867545.1 Hyphomicrobiaceae bacterium
GAGAGCCATCGTTCCGGTTCGGCATCGAGGAGGAATACCACCTCGTCGATCTTGCCACGCGCGATCTCGGCGCGGCGCCGGAGGCGCTGATGAAGGCGTGCGAGGCGGCGCTCGGCGGCCAGGTGTCTCCGGAGTTCCTGCGCTCGCAGATCGAGGTCGGCACCCGCCCTTGCCGAACGTTCGCCGAAGCCCGCGAGGATATCTGTCGCTTGCGTACGACGATCGCCCGGGTTGCCGGCGAGCACGGGCTCGCACCTATGGCGGCCTCCACCCATCCTTTTGCCCGCGCCGGCGCGCTCGAGACCACCGAGAAGGAGCGCTATCAGGTGCTCGCGCGCGACCTTGCCGGCGTCGGACGGCGACTCGCGATCTGCGGCATGCACGTGCACGCGGCAGTCGAGGACGACGAGCTGCGGATCGACCTCATGAACCAGGTCCGCTATTTCCTGCCGCACCTGCTCGTGCTGTCCACGTCGTCGCCGTTCTGGGAGGGAGAGGACACCGGCCTCAAGAGCTATCGACTGGCGATCGTCCAGGAGATGCCGCGCACGGGGCTGCCTGGCCGCTTCTCGGGTTGGGACGAGTATCGCGCCACCGTAGACGTGCTGGTGAAGGCCAAGGTGATCGAGGACGCCACCAAGATCTGGTGGGACCTGCGCCCCTCCGCCCGATTCCCGACGCTCGAGATGCGCATTACGGACGTGTGCACGCGGATGGCGGACGGACTTGCGGTCGCCGCGCTCTACCTCAGCGTCTGCCGCATGCTCTACCGCCTGCGCCGCGCCAACCAAAGCTGGCGCACGTACCCCGTGTTCCTGCTCGACGAGAACCGCTGGCGGGCGCAGCGCTACGGCGTCAAGGGGAGCCTGTTCGACTTCGGCAAGGGCGAGCTCGTGCCCTTCGCCGACCTGCTCGAAGAGCTGATCGCGCTCGTTGCCGAGGATGCGGCTGCTCTCGGCTGCAGCGCGGAGGTTGCGCACGCACGCACGATCCTCACCGAGGGAACGAGCGCCGACCGGCAGATCGCCGGATACCGACAGGCGCGGGAGGCTGGCACAAGCCACGACGACGCACTGAAGCTGGTCGTTGATCAGCTCGTCGCCGAGACGCTGGCGACCGGCTGAGCCGCCCGATCAGAACCGCACGACGCTGCGGATGCTCTCGCCCTTGTGCATCAGGTCGAACGCCTTGTTGATGTCGGCGAGCGGCATCACGTGAGTGATCATCGGGTCGATCTGGATCTTCCCGTCCATGTACCAGTCGACGATCCTGGGCACATCGGTGCGGCCGCGCGCGCCGCCGAAGGCGGTGCCCTTCCACACCCGGCCGGTGACGAGCTGGAACGGGCGCGTCCTGATCTCCTGGCCGGCGCCGGCGACGCCAATGATAATGCTCTCGCCCCAGCCGCGGTGGCAGCATTCGAGCGCCATCCGCATCAGATCGACGTTGCCGACGCATTCGAACGTGTAGTCGCAGCCCCCGATCTGGTCGGCTGGCGTCTTGGTCATATCGACGATGTAGGGCACGAGGTCGCGGCCGATCTCCCTCGGATTGACGAAATGCGTCATGCCGAAGCGCTCGCCCCAGGTCTTCTTCTCGTTGTTGGTGTCGATGCCGATGATCATGTCGGCGCCGGCGAGCTTCAGTCCCTGGATGACATTGAGGCCGATGCCGCCGAGGCCGAACACGGCGCATTTCGCGCCGGGCGTGACCTTCGCCGTGTTCAGCACCGCGCCGATACCGGTCGTCACCCCACAGCCGATGTAGCAGACCTTGTCGAAGGGCGCGTCCTCGCGAACCTTCGCGACCGCGATCTCTGGCAGAACGGTGTGGTTGGCGAACGTCGAGCAGCCCATGTAGTGGTGGACCTTCTTGCCGCCGAGCGAGAAGCGCGAAGTGCCGTCGGGCATCACGCCTTGTCCCTGCGTCGCTCGGATCGCGGTGCAGAGGTTGGTCTTGCGCGACAGGCACGACGGACACTGCCGGCACTCGGGCGTGTAGAGCGGGATGACGTGGTCGCCCTTCCTCACCGAGGTCACGCCCGGCCCGACATCGACCACCACGCCCGCACCCTCGTGGCCGAGGATTGCAGGGAACAGGCCTTCGGGATCGGCCCCCGAAAGCGTGAACTCGTCCGTGTGGCAGATGCCGGTCGCCTTGATCTCGACCAGCACCTCGCCGGCCTTCGGCCCATCGAGATCGACGTCGACGACCTCCAGCGGTTTGGCTTTCTCGAATGCGACCGCGGCACGGGTTTTCATGTGGGCCTCGTTTGCTCAACCGATGGACCGGCGGAAGCCGGCAGCGCCGGCCTGATTGAACCCACGCATTCCGGCCGCGCAAGCGCAATCAACCGCCCGTCTTGTCTTTGTCGGATACGCCGCCGCCTTCTGCACTGTCGTCCACCGGGACGACCGCCGGACCGGCCGGCGCAATGCCGGCCTCAGTCTCAGCCGTTGCCGGCACGACTTGCTCGCTGGGGACCACCGGCTCGGGCTCGGCGACCGGCTGCGGCGCAGGCGCGGGCTGTGCGGCGGCCTCGGGCGCCGGCTCGGGAAGGGGCTCGGGCGGCGGCGGAGGCGGAGGCTTCGGCACGTCGATCACCACAATCCCGCGCTCGACGAGGTCCTTCAGCATCACGGCAGCGCCGCACTGTTTCGATAGCGCGTTCGGGTCGTAGACGCCGTCCTGCACATACTTGCCGCGGTTGAAGTGGCTCGAGTAGCTCCAGAGGTACGGCGATGCAGTACCGAGCTTCTTGCGGTAGCCGAAGCCGTTATAGACCTCGAGCCGGTACAGCATGCGGGCGAGCGACCAGTCGGCTTGGCCGGCAAGGTTGTCGTAGGCGAGCGCGTCGCAGGCGCTCGCCTCGAAGGTGAAAGGCGGGCTGCCCTCCTTCGGGCGATCCTTCGGGACCTGCCAGGTTCGCGCCTTCAGCGAGTCGCCGTTGTGGAGGTGCTTCGACAGCGCAAAGCTGCACTCCATGCCGTGGATCACACCAACGAAGTACCAGGGCACGTTGGTCCTGGCCTCGATCTTCTCGTAGACCTCGCGGCCGGCGACGACCTTGTTCGAGTACCAGCGTACGTCGCTCAGCTTCTCGGGGCGGATCCTGGCGCTATCGAACAGCACCACGTACTCCTCGGCGATGTCCTCGAACTTGGTCGACCGGTTGACGGTGGCATTTTGGGTGCCGGCGCGGGTCGGGGGCGGCAGCGCGATCTCCTCCTCGCCTAAGACCTCGAGCCGCGCCGTCGCCAGGCGCGTCTCTGATATCAGGTAGTCCTCCAGGACCTCGAGGGTTTCGACGGACGGAGGCGCCGCGCCACCGCGGGCCGGCTCGGCGTTCTCCTGGAGGTATTGCCTGATGTCCTCGATTATCTCGATGGCGCGGGCATGGTCGCCCCTGTCGATGGCAAAGCGTGCGCGGTCGATATGGCGCGCGACCTCCAACTCGTCGTCGGCATCGCCACCGCGGCGCATGAGATCGCGCACGTCGCCCTCGAGCTCGCTGTAGATTCCGTCCCAGTCCTGCTGATCCATCACTCCCTCCCAACGCAATACTCGAACTGCCGATCCGGCGATTGGAGGCAGGTCAGAACACAGCCTACTCCTGGCGCAGAAACTCAGCCTCGATGGCGATCTCAATCTCGTCCGACAATAACGGAATGCCGCGCTTTACGCCCCATTCGCTGCGGCGAATCACGGTCGTAGCCGAGAACCCGGATACCCATTTGCCAAGGTAGGTGGGGTTGATGGCGGAAAGCGGATACTCGCCGGTGAAATTCCAGGTCACCTGAAGCGTGACCGGCCGCGTGATGCCCATCATCGTCAGCTCGCCGCTGACATCCCCTGTCTTCTCGCCGGTTTTCGTCACACCCGTGCTTCTGAAGATGGCGGTCGGAAACCGCGCCGTGTCCAAGAAGTCGGTGGTCTTGAGGAGCTGATCGAGCTCCGGCACGCCGGTCGAGAGGCGGGCGACGTGGATGGTCGCCTCGATCCTCCCGCTTTCCGGGTCAGTCGGCGTGAAGTCGAGTCGGCCGTCGATCTCGCGGAAGCGGCCCGACTGACGCGACAACCCAAGGTGGTCGTAGGTGAAGCGAATCTCGCTTGCGGTGCGGTCGAGGATCCAGACGTCACCGCGCGCCGGAACGGCCGCCAAAACCAGCGCGCCAGTCAGCAGCGCCACGGCGGCGCGAGCGGCCTTCGGTTTGCCTCCTGCTACTATCGGCATGACCATCCCCGTCCGGCGCCCGAGAGTGCCGCCGGCTCTCCGCTCCAATGCCAATTTCGATCTGGGCAATCAAGTGTTTCAGTCGATCGGCCGGCTCTCGGCCTATGCCGAGTTGCGTCACAACGCGGCAGCCATCCCGCCGTCGACCGCAAGCTCCGCCCCGGTGATGAAGGCGGAATCGTCGGAGGCGAAGAACAGCGCTGCGGCGGCGACATCGTCGGGCGTGCCGAATCGGCGCAGCGGCGTCTGCTCGCTCAGCGCCTTGGCGATCGGTGGAGTGCGCAGCACTCGCTCGGTCATGGCTGTCTCGATGAAGCCTGGTGTCAGCGCGTTGACGCGGATGTTGAAGGCTGCGTACTCGACCGCCAGCACCCGCGTCAGCGCCGAGATGGCGCCCTTGGTCGCCGAGTAGCCCGCGAGCTGGCGCAGGCCGCGATGGGCCATGATCGAGGACAGGTTGATCAGCGAACCACGGCCCGATGCCTTGAGCAGAGGAAACGCCTCACGGGCGACCCGCATGGCGCCATCGAGATTGACTGCGCGAATCCGTTCCCAGGCGCTCTCCTCGAGGTGGCGGAAGTCGCTGCGGACGTTGATGCCGGCGTTGTTGACGAGCACGTCCAGGCGTCCGGCGGCGGTCGCGACTGCGGCGAGCATTGCCGCCACGTCCGCAGCCTGCGTGACATCTACGGTCAGGGCTTCGGCGGGCCGTCCGGATGCGGAGATCTCTGTGGCGGCTGTCGTCGCTGCAGCACCGTTGACGTCCGCCAGGAAGACGCGAGCCCCCTCGGCGGCGAAGCGGCGCGCGATTGCGAGGCCAATCCCGGCCGCCGCTCCTGTGATCAGTGCCGTACGTCCTTCCAGTCGGCCCATCGCGAACCTTCCGCGTCAAGAAATGTCGGCGGGTGCCATTGTGCTGATCGCGAGAAAAACGCCACCGCCACACAGACTCGGCCGGCATCATATGCCGGGTGGCCAATTCAGCCTTGCCATTTCGTGCGCATGGTAACGAGTTCCTCGGCGGCGCTTGGGTGCAGGGCCATGGTGGCGTCGAAGTCGGCCTTGGTCGCTCCCAACCGCATCGAGATTGCGGCCATCTGAACGATCTCGGCGGCGTCCGGCCCAAGCACGTGGCAGCCGACCACGCGGCCGCTTGCTGCATCGACCAGAAGCTTCATCACCGTCCGCTCATCGCGGCCGGACAACGTGTTCTTCAAGGGCCGGAAGCGCGCCTTGTAGACGTCGAGTTGTTGATACCTCTCACGCGCCACTTGCTCGGGCAGCCCGACGGTACCGACCTCCGGTGTCGAGAACACGGCGCTTGGCACCGTAGCGTGGTCGACGGCCCGCGGCTTGCTTCCGAAAACGGTGTCGGCGAAGGCGTGACCATCGTGAATTGCAACGGGTGTCAGGTTGAGCCGGTCGGTGACGTCGCCGATGGCGTAGATGCCAGGCACGCTCGAGGCCGAGTAGCCGTCGACCTTGACCGCGCCGGTGTCGGTGAGTGCCACGCCCGCCGCTTCCAGACCCAGGTCGGCGGTGTTCGGGCTGCGGCCAATTGCGAACATGATCTGGTCGGCTTCGATCGCCGATCCGTTGGACAACTCAGCCGCTAGCGCAGGCCCCTTGCTGTCAATGCGGGTGAACACGGCGTTGGTGATGATGCGGATGCCACGCGTTGCGTAAGCCTCAGTCAGCCCCCGCCGCAGGTCGTCGTCGAAGCCGCGCAGAATTCGATCGCGGCGATAGAGAAGCGTCGTCTCGGCGCCGAGCCCGGCAAAGATGCCGGCGAATTCCACTGCAATGTAGCCGCCACCGGCAATGACGACACGCTTCGGCAGCGCCTGCAGGTGAAACGCCTCGTTCGATGTGATGACATGCTCGATGCCAGGGAGCTTCGGGTCGAGGTTAGGCCGCGCGCCGGTGGCGATCAGGATGACGCGGGCGGTGACGGTGCTACCCGAGTCCGAAAGGCGCACCGCGTTCGGCCCGGCAAGTATCGCCCGGGTCTTGAAGATCTCGACTCCTGCCCCCTCGAGCCCACTGCGATAGGCGGCTTCCAGCCTCGCAATCTCCCGGTCCTTGGCGGCGATCAGGGACGGCCAGTCGAAGCTCGCTTCGTGCACGGTCCAGCCGATCCCGGCCGCATCCTCGAACTCGTCCTTGAACCGGCTGGCGTAGACCAGCAGCTTCTTCGGTACGCAGCCGCGGATCACGCAGGTTCCGCCGATGCGATACTCCTCAGCGATCGCCACCTTGGCGCCGTAGCCGGCCGCGATCCGGGCCGCGCGCACGCCGCCCGATCCGGCGCCGATGACGAAGAGATCGTAGTCGTGGCTCGCCATCCGGCTGCGTCCTCAGTCCTCTGCGAGCTCCTTGGCGTGGAGCAGCTCGACGCCGGCCGGCCCGGCGATGACCGCGATGTCGGCGAGCCCCAGGAACAGGCCATGCTCGACGACGCCCGGGATCACTTGAAGCGCCTCGGCCAGGCCATCAGGATCGTCGATCTCGCGGAAGGCACAGTCGAGGATCAGGTTGCCGCTGTCGGTCTCGAATGGTGCGCCGTCAGGGCGTAGCCGGAGCGTAATGGTTCCCTTGCAGCCAACATCGCCCG
>JBIOVC010000462.1:0-3819 GCA_044867545.1 Hyphomicrobiaceae bacterium
CCGCCGCGGAACACCTCGGCGAGATTGGCGGCGTTGAAGATGGTGAAGGCGAGCAAGGCGCGCAGCAGCTTGTCCGTCTCGACGCCGGGTGGCACGAAGAGCGGGAACAGCACGATCGCCAGAAACAAGATGCCGACCAGCGGTAGGCTGCGCACGACGTCGATGAACCCGGCGGCAATCGCGGCTACGAGCGGCAGCTCGGAACGGCGGGCGAGCGCGAGCACAAGACCCAGCGGCAAGGCCGTCGCGATGGTCCAGGCCGCGATGATCACAGTCAGCGTCAAGCCGCCCCAGCGGGTCGTCGGGACGACGGCAAGGCCGGCGACGCCCCCATGCATCAGGACGCCGACGATAAGCGACGTTGCCGCAAGGATCAGGGCGCAACGTCCGAGGCTGAAGGTGTGTCGCCGCCAAGCCAACGCGCCAATGCCGGCGATCCCGAGAACGAGGCCGGCGACGACGCGCCAGCGCTCTGCCTCCGGGTAGGTGCCGAACAGGATCTGATCGGTGCGGGCGCGCACGAAAATCCAGCATGCCGCATCGCGGCCGGCGCAGTCACGGCTGGTTGCGCCGCTCCATACCGCATCGGTGAGCAGCCAGCGCACAAGATCGGGAAGAGTGGAGGCAGCAAGCAGAAGCATGAGCGCGGTAAGCGCGAAATTGATCGGCGAGGACACGCAGCTGCGGACGAAGCGCAAGACGGTGGTCATGGACGCAACCGATGATTCGCTAATGCGGTCAGCAGCGACAGGGCGAGACCGAGTGCCAGATAGGTCGCCAGCGTGATCAGCATCACCTCGATCGGCTGGCCGGTCTGGTTGAGCGCGGTGCCGGCGAAGACGTGCATGAGATCCGGATAGGCGATGGCCGCACCCAGCGAGGAATTCTTGAGCAGGATCACATAATAGGCACCCAGCGGTGGCACGATCGCGCGCAGTGCCAGCGGGATCTGGACCAGGCGCGCTACCTGGCCATGGCTGAGGCCGAGTGCGCGCGCGGCATCGATCTGGCCGCGCGGGATCGCCTGGATGCCGCCGCGCACGATCTCCGCGACGAAGGCGGCGGAGTAAATCGTGAGACCCAAGGTGAGGGCGAACAGCTCGGGCGCGAGCACGATGCCACCGGTGAAATTGAAGCCCGCGAGATGCGGGATGCTGACTTGCACGCCGCTGCTGCCGAACTCGAGCCACGGCAGGAACAAGCCACGATTGTTGAGGAAGGCGACGCCGCCGAGGCTGAGGCTGGCGCGCGGGCCCGGCAGAGGCTGCAGGATGGCGAAGTACCAGAACAAGAGCTGCAGCAGCAGCGGTACGTTACGGATCGCCTCGACGTAGAGCGTGCCGGCCGCCGCGACCAAGCCGTTGGAGGACAGGCGGGCCATGCCGACCACGAAGCCGACAATTGTCGCCAGCACGATCGAGAGTGCCGTGACCAGTAGGGTGTTGAGGAGCGCTACAACGAATACCGTCAAGTAGGTGGCGCTCGGTTCGTAGGTGATCAGCGATTGGGAGATGTCGAAGCCTGCCGGGCGTGCCAGGAAGTCCAGGCCTGCTTTGACGCCGAGACGGCTCAGATTGGCTGAGACATTCGCAGCAATGGCGGCGATCAAGAGCGCAACGCCGGCCGCAACGGCGATTTGGATAGCCACGCCGCGATAGCCGCCGCGCAGGAAAGCCGCGAGCGGTCGGCGCCATACGGAAACCGATCCCGGGCCAGCTGCAGCGTCAGCGCTTGCCATCCCTCGAGTGCCAATCCCTGCGCTTGCCGGCCTGCCGTTTACCGGATCGGGGGGGCCATTAGCAGTCCGCCGTCGGACCACAGTGCGTTCGGCCCGCGTGACAGGCCGAGCGGCGTCCTCTCGCCGACGTGACGCTCGAAGATCTCGCCGTAGTTCCCGACCTGTTTGACAATGTTATAGGCCCAGTCCTTCGATAGCCCGAGCTTCTGGCCGAGATTGTCGTCGGTGCCGAGCAGGCGCTTGAGCTCGGGGTTGGTGCCGTTGTTGCGCATCTCGTCGACATTGGCGGAGGTGATGCCCAGCTCCTCGGCGGCGATGATCGCCGCGGAGGTCCAGCGCACAATGTGGAACCATGTCGTATCGCCGACCTTTACCATTGGCCCGATCGGCTCCTTGGAGATCGTGCCCGGCAGCATGACGTGATCGGCACGGTTCTTCAGTCCTTGCGAGCGTGCCGCGAGGCTGCCGCGGTCGTTGGTCCAGGCATCGCAGCGACCGGCGTCGTAGGCGTTCCGCGCCTCGTCGAGATCGGCAAAGGTCGCCAGCTTGTAGTCCATCTTGCGCGAACGGAAATGGTCCGCGAGGTTCAGCTCCGAGGTCGAGCCCTGGGCGACGCAGATCGTGGCGCCCTTCAGCTCGGCGATGCTCTTGATGCCGGCGTTCCTGCGCACGAAGAAGCCCTGGCCGTCGAAGAATACCGGCAGCACGGTCTCGATGCCCGTCGCGTTGTCGCGGTTGAATGTCCAGGTGAAGCGGTGGGTGAGAACGTCGACCGCACCGGTCGCGAGCGTCGTGAATGCCTCGCGCAGGCCGAGCGGCTGAGTGTCGATCTTATCGGCATTGCCGACCACGGCGGCCGCAATGGCACGGCAGAAGTCGACGTCGAAGCCGCGGAAATTGCCCTGCGCATCCTTGAAGGCAAAGCCCGGCGAGTTGGGCGCCACGCCGCAGCGCACAATGCCGCGCGCCTTGACGTCCTCAAGAGTGCCAGCGGACGCCGTCGAAGCGCCCAGAGCCACCGCGCCGATCAGGCACGCGGCGGCGAGGCTTTGGCGAATGGATGAACGGCACATCAGCTTTCCTCCCCCTTTTGAGCTCAATCAGGTCGCGCTGCGTACCGCAGCGAGGCGTTCGGCAATATCGGTGGCCGTCGCGGCCAGATGCCGTGCGCAGTCGGCGCGCTGCTTCTCGTTCAGCCACTGGGTCACGAAAGCGGTACTGACGCCGGCAATCGCCTGCCCGGCGGGGTCGCGGATCGCGACCGCGATGCCGCTCATGCCGGGAACGAACATGCCGTCGTGTGAGGCATAGCCGCGCCGGCGCGCTTCGGCGAGCTGACGACGCACGGCGGCCTCATCGACCGGCGGCACCGAGACCCGATAGCGGGCGCGGTTATGAGCGATGAGATCCTCGGCCTCGGCTTGCGGCATGGCTGCCATCATGGCGATGGTGCTCGAGCCGCGCCCCATCGGCACGCGCCCTCCGACCTTCAGCACCAGCGCCTGCACGGCGGCGCGGCTTTCGTGGCGCGCCACGCAGACGGCGTCGTAGGCGGAGCGGACGATGAGATAGGTCGTCTGGCCGATCTCGGCCGTGAGCTTCGCCAACGCGGGTGCCGCGACGCGCTCGATCGGATGACGCGCGGCGGCGGCAGCGCCCAGCGCGATCATCTCGCGGCCGAGATAGTAGCGCCGATTGGTCTCGTCGCGCTCGATCCAGCCGACATCGGCCAAGGTGTCGAGCACCCGGTAGACGGTCGGTCGCGGCAGGCCGGTGCGATCGAGAAGCTCGGAAATCGAGGCGCCGGCGGCGGCGTCCTGGGCGATGGCGCGGACCAGCGGTGCAGCGCGCCGCAGGCTGCCCGCCACTGTCTCGCCGGCACGGACCGGCCGCGGCGCGCGCCGGAGCCCACGCGGACGCTCCACAGCGGCGTCGCTCATACCCGATCTGTCCGAATATCGAACATACTGCCAGCCAGCCTCGTTGCGCGTTTACATTGCCGCTTTGCACGATATTGTCACGGCCGCGACTGAGCAACACCCGCAAAAATAGTCCGATAGTCAGACACTCGTCTACAGCCG
>JBIOVC010000463.1:0-2601 GCA_044867545.1 Hyphomicrobiaceae bacterium
TGAGCTCGCAGGCGGTTGCGGCCTCGCTCGATGCCGCCGTCACCGGCGTTCCCATCACCCAGGTCCGCGACGGCATCTACCTGATCGACGTGGTGGCCCGCTCCATCGACGGCCAACGCATGACGCCGGGGCGGCTGCGCACGCTCGAGCTGCCGCTTGCCGACGGCCGCACCATCCCCCTCAATCAGATCGCCAGCTTCGACTACCTGCAGGAGCATCCGCTCATCTGGCGGCGCAATCGGGTGCCCACGCTCACCGTGCAGGCCGACATCACTCCGGGTTCGCTTCCCGAGGAAGTTGTCGAGGCTTTGGAGCCGGCGATCGCCGACCTCGTCGCGCAGTTGCCTCGACCCTATCGAATCGAGCTCGGGGGCGTGGCGGAGGAAAGCGCCCAGTCGCGCGCCTCCGTGCTCGCGGTCGTTCCCATCATGCTGTTCATCATGCTCGCCGTGCTGATGATGCAGCTCAAGAGCTTCCAGCGTCTGTTCATCGTCCTCAGCGTGGTCCCCCTGAGCCTGATCGGCGTCGTCGGGGCGCTGCTGGTGTCCGGCCGGGCCATGGGATTCGTTGCCATACTCGGAATTCTGTCGCTGATCGGTATGATCGCGAAGAACGCGGTGATCCTTGTCGGTCAGATCGAAGGCGAGCGAGCGGCGGGCTTCCATCCGTGGGACGCGGTCATCGAGGCAAGCAGCTCCCGCTTCCGTCCGATCACACTGACGGCGGTCTCCACCGTTCTCGGCATGATCCCGATTGCCGTCACGGTGTTCTGGGGGCCGATGGCCGTTGCGATCATGGGTGGACTGCTGGTTGCAACGGTGCTGACTTTGATCTTCCTTCCCGCACTCTACGTCGCCTGGTTCCGCATCGAGCCTCATGAAGGCAGAGAGGACCAGGAAAAGGAGGCCCCTGCGGAGGTCAAGATCGGGACGGCGGCGTGAGAGGTCGGCTCCACGCTCGGGTTAGCGATGTAGACAGAACCTCTGCAAGCGGAAGGAACTCCTGCCCTTCCAGGAGTCCCGCCTGTCAACAACAGGGGTTTCCACTAGTGCCTGCCTGAACATAGGCAGTCCATGCTTCGGGCTCCCGATCCGGTAGTCACGGAGCGCAAGCGTGTCACAGGTCGCCGACCATCCCGCAGTGGTGCCGACAAGCTCGGTGACCACGCAAAAGCTCTCGCTGTTTGCACTTACCGCCATGGTCGTCGGGTCGATGGTCGGCTCGGGGATATTCTCCCTGCCTCGCACCTTCGGCAATGCGACCGGCCCGTTCGGCGCAATGATCGCCTGGGTTATCGCGGCGGGAGGCATGTATATGCTGGCGCGGGTCTTCCAGTTCCTCGCGGAGCGAAAACCCGACCTCGATGCAGGCGTCTACGCGTACGCCAAGGCCGGCTTCGGCGACTATCCGGGCTTTCTCGCCGCCTTCGGCTACTGGATCGGCAGCTGCATCGGTAACGTCTCGTACTGGGTCCTCATCAAGGCTACGCTCGGCGCATTCTTCCCCGTCTTCGGGGACGGCAATACGGTCGCGGCGATCCTGGTCGCATCGATCGGCATCTGGCTCTTCCACTTCATGATCCTGAAAGGCGTCCAGCAGGCCGCCTTCATCAACCAGGTCGTGACGATCGCGAAGATCGTCCCGATCCTGGTCTTCATCTTCATCCTGTTCTTCGCGTTCAGGGCCGACGTCTTCGCCCAGAACTTCTGGGGCGGCGAGGGCTATCAGGACGCGAGCCTGTTCGATCAGGTACGGGCGACGATGCTCGTCACCGTGTTCGTGTTCCTCGGGATCGAGGGCGCGAGCGTCTACTCGCGCTATGCGGAAAAGCGCTCGCATGTGGGTGCCGCCACCATTCTGGGCTTCCTCGGCGTCACCTGTCTCCTCGTGCTGGTCACGCTGCTGCCCTACGCCGTGCTGCCGCGCGCGGAGATAGCCGACATGCGGCAGCCGTCGATGGCAGCGGTGCTCGAGGCAGTCGTCGGGCCGTGGGGTGCGCTCTTCATCAGTCTCGGCCTGCTCGTCTCGGTGCTCGGCGCCTATCTCGCCTGGTCGCTAATCTGCGCCGAGGTGCTGTTCGCCGCCGGCAAGTCGGGTGACATGCCGAAGGTGTTCGCGACCGAAAACGAGAACAAGGTGCCGGCGGCGGCGCTGTGGCTGACGAATATCGTCATCCAGCTCTTCGTCATCAGCACCTACTGGTCTCAGGACGCCTTCACGCTGATGCTCAGCATGACGAGCGTGATGACGCTGATCCCCTTCTTCCTCGTTGCACTCTACGGGTTCGGGCTTGTCAACCGCGGCGAAACCTACGCTGTCCAGCCGACCGAGCGCCGGACCGACTTGATCTTTGCCGGTCTCGCGGTGATCTACACGGCGTTCCTGATCTACGCCGCCGGGTTCAAGTTTCTCGTGCTGTCTGGCGTCCTCTACGGACCCGGCACACTCCTCTACCTCTGGACCAGGAGCGAGCAGAACAAGACCGTGTTCACTCCGGTCGAGTGGGCAATCTTCCTCGTTGCAGCAGCTCTGTGCGTTGCGGGCATCTACGGGCTCGCGACCGGCACCATCACCATCTAGCCGCCGGAGATCGTCATGGCC
>JBIOVC010000464.1:0-5105 GCA_044867545.1 Hyphomicrobiaceae bacterium
ACCGTGTCCTCGAGCGTGCGGCCGCCCTCGCCCGATGATGCCGCAGCGCGCGATGCCATGAACGACGGGCGCGTCGGCACAGGCGAGGCGGAAGTCGTCGCGGCGACCTTGCGCGCGACCGCCGCAGCCGCAGCCGAGACCGCATCTGCGGGCGCAGCCGGCGGCGGGGCGGGCTTGGGCACCTCGGGCTCGGCCGCGCGCGCTGACGACACGGGAGGCGGCGTTTCGCTGGCCGGCTCCGCGCGCTTGGACTCGAGGATCAGAGGTGCAGGCGGGGCGGCCCGTGGTGGTGCAGCCTCTGCCGCGGCGGGCGAGGGAGGAGGCGGCGCCGCGCGGACCATTGGCGGGGCGGGAGGGGCCGGCGGTGCAGCTTGATCGGGAGGCTTGGCATCGCGCTCGGCCGCGCGTGCCCGGTTCAGCGCCTCGGTCAGGGGCCGGTGCGACTGCGGCGAGCCAGGCGGCCGCGGCGTCGCCATGCCGTTCGTTCGCGCCGGCGATGTCTGCGCCGGCGGTGTCGCGGGAGAGGACGCCGGGCCACGCGCGGGGATCGAGCCCAGGATATCGGCGAGATCGGCCTCGAGCTCTGCGGTCTTGCGCCGGTCGACGCCGGGGTATGGCGCGCCACCCTGTCCGGGAGCAGGCGGCACAGCTTTCGAAGGATGCGCGGGGGCCGGCGGCGCGCCGGGAACAGCGGGCGGCGCCGGATGCGCCGCCGCCGTGCCTGAAGGATCCTCGGCAATGATCTTGCGGATCGACGCGAGGATCTCTTCCATGCTCGGCTCGGTCGCCTTCGGCGATCGCTGCATTCCCCTAACTCCCGTCCCGGCCCGCCAGACCCTTTCATCCCGCTCGAATGAGGCGTTTTCCTGTCGCGAGCAGGCGTGGGTCTCCCTCTCGCGTGGTACAATCTAACCGAGCGCGGTTCAATCCCTGCGTGCGCGATCGGCGGCCCTTGGCCGCCGCATCCGAGCCCGGGCTACTTGGCCGGCCGGTCGCCTTTGGCCTCGGGCGGCGGTTGCAGCACCTCGAGGCGGCCATCGGCATGCGTGATGCTGAGGCCCCACCAGGCGCGGCGAACCTCACGGTAGTTGACCTCCGGATCGTAGACCTCGGAGGAGAGCTCGAGCTCCTGCGCATTGAGGCGCCCGACTGAAGCGAGCAACGCGTAGGCCTGCACGATCGTGTCGCGCTTGGCGGTGACAAGGGAGACTTGCGAGTTCACCAGCTCCTGCTCGGCGTCGAGCACGTCGAGCAGCGTGCGCTGGCCGACGCGTTCTTCCTCGCGGACGCCCTGCAGTGCGGTCTGGTTGGCATCGACCTGCGCCTGCGCCGAGACCTGCTGGGCGCGGGATGCGATGAGCAGCGACCATACCGAGACCACGTTCGCCTGACCGTCGGTACGCGCCTGCTCGATCTGCTGGATGCGGCTGACGTGCGTGTGCTTGGCCTGCCGCACCCGGGCGGAGACCTCGCCGCCCTGATAGATCGGCACATTGAGCCGCCCGGTGACGACCGTCTGCTCGGTCTCTTCGACAGTGCGCGAGGGGTCGAACCGCTGCCCATAGCTGGCCTCGAGATCGACCGTCGGCAGCAGCTCGCCGCGGATGCGGTCGACGCTGTGGCGTGACGCCTGCTCCAGATAGAGCGCCGTGACGACGTTCGGATTCTCTCGGTTGTGGATCTCGATCGCCTCCTGCACCGACTTCGGCAGGATTCCGTTGGGCGAAGGCGGCTCCGTCAGCCGCCCGGGAGGCGCCCCGACCACGCGCTCGAACTCGGCGCGGCTCGTCTTGAGGTTGGCGCGCGCAACCTCGAGCTGCGAGACCGCACCCGCCCGCCGGGCCGTCGCCTGCGCCACGTCCGTGCGCGTCACCTCGCCGACATTGAAGCGGTCCTGCGTGGCTCTGAGCTCCCGCGTCAGCACCGTGACGTTGTTCTCGTTGAGCCGCACGATCGCCTGATCGCGCACGACGTCGACATAGGACGTCGCCGCCGCCAGCAGCACGCTCTGCTCGACGGCTCTCAGCGTCTCGCGGCCGGCACGCACCGTTGCCTCCGCCTCACGCACCTGATTGAGGGTCTGGAAGCCGTTGAAGATCGGCTGCGTCAGGTTGAGCGAATAGCCCTTCGGGTGGAGCCCACCGTCGTTTGAGCTGGGCGGGCGTGTATTCCGCCTTTCATAGTTGATGTCGGCGGAGCCGAAGATCTGCGGACGATAGCCCGAGTTGGCCCGGGCCACCTCCTCGTCCGTGGCCCTGAGCCGCGCGCGCTCGGCGTCGAGCTGCGGATTGAGGCGGTATGCGGCAGTCAGCGCCTCTCTCAACGTCTGCGCAGCCACCGGCCCGCAGAGCGCAAGTCCCCACACCAGGACAATCAAGGTGAGGATCCAACGGGTACCGGCGCCCCCACGCCGACACCCCAGATCCGCATTGCAGCGCGCGAACATTCGCTCCCCGTTGTCGCTGCTTCGGCCGAACTCCCCCAAGCCCCACACGACAGATCGGCCTAGCACTACACTGATTCCATTGATTCATCGCGCACGTTCGCGCTCATCGGCGCGGTCCGTGGCAATTCCGCAAATCACCCCCGTAGTTAGGATGACAAGGGCTTGGGGCCAAAGGAAAAGAGTGCGGAGAACTGAATCTCCGGGCTGGATCGTTGCAGCCCGCACACACCCCCAACAAATGAACGTGATGACGGCGCAGTTGTGCGCGGGCCACGCCGCTGGCGACCGAACGCGTAGCGCTTCAGCCGGCTAGAATACGAACTCGGCCTTGCGCTCAAAGCCTGGCAGCCGCGGCGCGCCGGCGTCGAACAGCGCCCGCGCGTCGAAAGTGCCGCCGAGACGTCGCCACTGCATCGCGCGGCCGACCACGCCTTCGGCCACGACCGCAAGCAGCCGTCCGCCGTCCTTGAGCTGGTCGAGCAGCTGGGCGGGCACGTCGGGGACGGCGCCGTTGATCAGGATCGCATCGAACGGCGCAGCGTCCGGCGCGCCCGCCGCGAGGTCGCCGGTCATGATCGTCGCGTTTGCAACGCCGAGCGAGCCGAGGCTCGCCCGCGCCTGCTCGGCAAGCGTTGCGTCGGCCTCTAGCGCAATCACCGAACGCGCGATCCGCGCGAGCACGGCGGTTGCATAGCCCGTCGAGGCGCCCACCTCGAGCACCACGTCCTGCTCGCCGAGCTCGAGCGCCTGGATCATTTTCGCGACGATCCGCGGCGCCGTCATGTAGCGCGCCGGCGCCTCCCCGCGCGTGTCCTTCACCGGCAGCATCTCGTCCGCGTACGCCGTCGCCCGCTTGGCCGCCGGCACGAACCGCTCGCGCGGCACCTCGAGCATGGCACGCAGGATGCGCCGGTCGGTGATGTCGCTCGGCTGCACCTGGCCTTCGACCATGTTCTTGCGCTGCAAGGCGAAATCGGCCATCGACCGGTCCCCGCTCAACTGCTGCGCCGGCGCCTCGTTCAAAGCCCCGGCTCGAATGGATGCGACACTAGCCAATGCGCGGCCCTTCGGCCAACACCGCCGATGTCGCGGACGGGCTCCGGGGGGGCGGCCGGCTCTATTTGCGCGGCTGTCGCCTGCCGTGATAGATGCACCCCGGCGCGCTCGAGCGCGGCAGAGGCCACGTGGCGGAGTGGTGACGCAGCGGACTGCAAATCCGCGCACGCCGGTTCGATTCCGGCCGTGGCCTCCATCGAACGATCATCGAGTGATCGTCAGTCCGCGCAGGGCACCGAGATCGTCATGCTTGCGGTCGGGATATACTTGCGGCAGTCGAGCGACGCCGGCGCCTGCCCGTTGGCCGCGACCTTGGACCCCGCCGTCGTCTGTGCGACGGGCGGCGTCCTGACGACCTGCGCGCTGGCGGCCACCTCGCCCCGCTTCGCGTTGTTGTCGCTGGACTTGGCCGGCGCTGTACGCTGACGGCGAACGATTGCGCCTGCTTTGGCAGCCGGCTGGGAAGCAAACAGGGCATCGAGCGGGATCGCGTTCCCGGTGGCGACGCCACCCGGACGACGCGGATTTCCGGCTTCCGCCGGCGGCGCCGGGAGCAGCCCTGCGACTGCGGCGGCTGCGGCCAATGCGACAATTGTGCGCTTCATAGCGGTCCCCCCACCCGGACGACTTACATTGCACATGCGAATGTTGCCGCCGCGTTAATCGCGTCCCGCCGGAAGCGATCCCGATGGGAGGAGCCCGCAGCGAGGATTGGGGCCGACTGTGACCGGACCCAGCCGCCCGAGCCGGGGGGCTGAGCCGCCGCCGTTTCGCTATGGGGATCCCCGAGCGGCCGCCATGCGTTTCCTTTAGCTGTCGGCGGATCGGCCTCCGGTCCCGGCTAGGCTGTTCCGCCGACAGAGAGCAACCAAAGGAGGACGTCATGAAGTTGCTCCCCATAGCGGCGGTCATAGCCGCACTTGCGTTGGCACCCGTAGCGCTCGCGCAAGGCACCACGCCCGCCCCCAAGACCAAGGCCGAATGTGAGAAGGCCAAGATGAAGTGGGACGAAAAGGGCGGCAAGGACGCCAAGGGCGCCTGCGTGGCCGCCAAGGAAGAGAAGAAGAAGTAGCCGATCGCCGGGGAAGGAGTTTCCGGGGCTCCGTGCTTGGGCGCGGAGCCCTGTGTGCTTCAGCGGCATCGCACCGCCGATGGCGCAGCTGGCCATGCTGCATCGGCTCGCCGAGAGAGCGTCCTTTAATCGATCCTGGCGTGACTGTGCTGCTTGCGAGCCGCCAGCCCAGGGACTAGCCCCGGCCGCGCGTTTCTGATAGAGCGCGGCATTCGTGCTGGCACGGGCTGTTCCGCGGTAGCTCAACGGTAGAGCAACCGGCTGTTAACCGGTTGGTTGTAGGTTCGAATCCTACCCGCGGAGCCATTTCCGGCCGTCCCATTCTCCCCATAGCTAGCCGAGATTGCCGCGTCGTCCAGCAGGCTGATGACGCCCGCCATCCCGCGCCCGCCCCCGATCGCATTCCACCCCGCGGAAGCGGCTGCCTGCATCGCCTTGTCATGAAGCGGGGCGTCCGTACTAGTGCTCGGATCGTCATTTCGGCGGAGCGAGCAGCATGGGTTCGGACCCGTTCGGCGCGGCGATCGTGCG
>JBIOVC010000465.1:0-2529 GCA_044867545.1 Hyphomicrobiaceae bacterium
CATAGACCGGCAACGACAGTGTTGCGCGCCAGGTCGCCACCAATGCGCGCGTGGCATTCGGCGCTCCTTTGTTGCCCCAGCTCGTGCGCACGTAGTTGGTGAGATTGGCCACGTCGCCGTCGTTGAGCGATCCGGCAAAGCCCGGCATGGCCGGAAGATCGGCACGCGCCGGTATACCCTGGAGCACGACGGACAGAACGTCGAACGGTTTCGCGGCAACGACGGCGGGATTGCCCGCAAGCGGCGGGATCGAGCCCGCGATACCCTCACCTTTGGCGCCGTGGCAGCTCGCGCAATTGTCGGCATACAGCTTGGCGGCAAGTTTCTCAGCCTTGGGCGAGAGTTTTTGCGCAACCACGGCCGGCGTGGCCTTTTCGTCTTTCAGATCGAGCAGGTAGCTGGCCATGGCGTCGAGGTCGGCCGGCGTCAGGAAAGAAAGACTGTCGTGCACCACCTCCTGCATGGGACCGAGCACGGTCGAGTTGTTGGCGGCGCCGTTCTTGAGAAACGCGATGAGTTGGGATTTATCCCAGCCGTTGGTCTTAACGAGCGCTTCGGTGGTGATGTTGGGCGCGTACCATTGGTCGATGGTGGCGCCCTCGAACCGCCGGCTCGCCTTGGTCGCACCCATGAAGTTGCGTGGCGTGTGGCAGTCGCCGCAATGGCCGAGCGCCTCGACCAGATAGGCGCCGCGATTCCATTGCGCGCTCTTGCCCGGCTCGGGCACGAACCATTGCTCGCGGAAGAACAACATCCGCCATGCCAGCATGCCGAGGCGGATGTTGAACGGAAAGCTCAGCTCGTTCTCCCGATTGCGCTGCTTGACCGGCGGAACGCTGCGGAAATAGGCCCACAGCGCCGTGAGATCGTCCTCGCTGATGCCGGTGAATGCATCGAACGGCATGGCTGGATAGAGATACTTGCCGTCAGCGCGAATGCCGGAGTGAACCGCCCGCTTGAATTCGTCGAACGTCCACGTCCCGATTCCGGTGTCGCGATCCGGCGAGATGTTCGGCGAATAGATCGCGCCGAACGGCGTGTTCATTTTGAGGCCGCCGGCAAAGGACTTGCCTGAGGCGGCGGTGTGGCAGGGCATGCAGTCGGCGGCCTTGGCGAGGTAGCGGCCGCGCGCGACCATGCCCGGATCGGATGCCGGCTCGGCCGTCGCCATGCCGACGCCGCTCGCAATCAGGACGACCGCCCCGAGCACGCCCGCAAGGACATATCGCAGATCCATGTTCCTCGGCCCGCCGGTGGAAGCTCAAGACGCGTAGCTCGCGAATCGAAGCTCGCGACCGGACCAACGATATCACTGCGACGCCCCCGCAGCGACTTGGCCCGACACTTGGCCCCGTCCCATGGTTTAGCCTTTGATGTCGAACCCGCTAAAATCATCTGGCGGTCTTGAGCGATCGCCGACAGCGGCCGTCAATTCTTTGCGTATTCAATATGGTAACCTGCGGTCTCGCACCGATTCCGGAGCATGATCGGGCGGCGCCAAGGATAACGGCATCCGACCAGGAGCCCAGCCATGACCAGGTTTCAGCGTCTGCTTGCCTTGAGCGGCGGCCTCCTCTGCCTGGGCTCGGCGCCGGCCGCAGCCGCGCCGTCCCTGGCCCAAACCGACTGCACCACCAACTATTGCATCAAGAGCCAGAGCGTTTCGTATCAAACTCCGCCGGGATGGCCGGCGGTCACGGTCCAGCCCTGCTGCAAGACCGATTGGGGCTCGCGCCCCGGCGGCATCGATTGGCCCAATGGCGCACCGGTCATGATCTGCACCGGCAATGCGGAATATGCCACGACCTTCCCGAATTGCGGAGATCCGAAAAATCTGTCGCAGGCCTTTCCCCTGAGCTACGACAACCCGAGGATCGGGATCGGCGTCGCCTGGCCCGATCCGAAAGACTATCGCTACGAGCTGCAATCCGTTCCGATCGTCGACGGAACCGACGGAACCTGCGCCCAATATTCCAATCAACCCGGCAAGGTCACGAATTGGTGGATCTATCAGCTCAAGGACCCGAAGCTCGGGTCCTACGTGTTCACCGCGACCGTGGGGTTCCAGCAAGGCGAGAAAGGATTTTACGCCGTCCTGAACAATTGCAAGCTTGCGCCGCCATCTTCGACGAACGCAGGACAATAGCGCTGACCTAAAGCGGCACAATTTCACTGAATTGCGAGCATTTGCATAAGGGCCCTGTGAGGGCTTCGCGGCTAGCCTGCCGGAGTTGGCAGGCACTGGCCGGGATGCGTTGCCAGCGCTCGGTGCCCGGCGCCCAATTCAGCTGAAGAGCCAAATCTGCAGAAGAGATCAAGTCCGCTGAAGCGATCAGGTCAGCTGAAGAGACGAGTCAGCTGAAGACAAGCGCCCCGATCAACGGGAGGCCGCTAATGTTCCCATCACTGTCATCGGTTGCGCTCGGCGCGACGCTGTTGCTTGCGGTCGCCGACGACATCCCTGCCCTCAACGTCGAGCCTGGGTGCCGCGCGGCGGCGCGGATGGGCGACCGCTTGAGCTTGGATGCC
>JBIOVC010000466.1:0-3300 GCA_044867545.1 Hyphomicrobiaceae bacterium
TGGTCACCTGCTCGAGCTTGAGGCCGGCTGCCTTGGCGACATCCTCGCGCACGCGGTCGGGCGCCTGGCTGCCGTTCCAAACCTCGAGCTGATCGCCTGAGGCATTGAACCGGGCAACCGCGTTCAACGGCTCCATCTGGGCGTGGTAGCCGTAGTCGCTGCGGTACTCGGCCTTGAAGGTCTTGGCCGCGCCGGAGAAGGCCGCCTTGGCGTCGCCCTTGGTGTCGAGCGGCTGGACCTTGGCGTTCGGGTCGTTGTGGACCGCCACGTACTGCTCGGCAAGCGCGCGCTCGGAGTCGTAGCCTTCGGCTTTGCCCTTCTTCCAGGTGATCTCGAGCGCGCGGCGCGCCGCCATCGCATGCTCGAAGCTGTCGGCGACGACGACGACACCATCGGCGAGCCGCACGGTGGCGACAACGCCCTTTATCGCCTTGACGGCGGCCTCGTTCCAGCTCTCCGGCTCGCCGCCGTGCACGGGTGAATGCCGCGTGCTGGCGTAGAGCATGTCGGGAAGCTGCACGTCGATGGCGTACTGCGCGGTGCCGTTGACCTTGGCGGGGATGTCCCGGCGCGGCATGGTGCGGCCGATCAGGCGGAACTCGCTCTTCTTCTTGAGCTCCTCGGGTTTCACCGCCGGCAGCGAGGCCGGGACGGCGCCGAACGAGGCGATCTCGCCATAGGAGAGCCGTTCGCCGCTCGCCGGGTTCAGCACGAAGCCCGGCTCGGTCTTCAGCGTGGCCGGCTCGACCTTCCACCGCGCCGCGGCGTTGGCGAGCAGCACCTTGCGCACCTGTGCGCCGGCGATGCGCAGATCGCTGTAGTAGGATTGCACGGCGCGGCTGCCGACGATCGCCATGCTCTTGCCGCCTCCCGAGCCGTAGCCGTAGGTCTCAGCATCGGCCGGCGCCCACTCGATCACGACCTTCGACCAGTCGGCATCCATCTCCTCGGCGACGATCAGCGGCAGGGAGGTCATCGAGCCCTGCCCCATCTCCGCACCGGCGCTGTAGATCGTGACGATGCCGTCGGGTGCGATCCGCACCCAGGGGTTGATGGCGCGGGCCGCAGTGCTCGCTTCGGCTCCAGTGCCTGGAGCGAGCCGAATTCCGTCGGCGCCGAATGCGAAGCAGAAGGTCAGGCCGCCAGCGCCCGCAAGGAAGGCGCGCCGGGAAACGTCGGTGCCTTTCTGGGTCATATCGTTCATCGGATCAGCCCTCCTTCGACGCGCGCTCGATGGCGGCGAGGATGCGGTTATAGGTGCCGCAGCGACAGATGTTGCCGTCCATATGGTCGATGATCTCGGCCCGCGTGGGCGTGGGCTTGGCCTGCAGCAGCTCGGCCGCCTTCATGATCTGGCCGGACTGGCAGTAGCCGCATTGGGGCACCTGCTCGGCGACCCAGGCCCGCTGCAGCGGGTGCGAGCCGTCGGCGGACAGGCCCTCGATGGTCACGACTCTGGCGCCTTCGACCTCCGAGGCTTGAGTCATGCAGGAGCGGACGGCGGTGCCGTTGACGTGCACGGTGCAGGCGCCGCAGAGGCCAACGCCGCATCCATACTTGGTGCCGGTCAGGTTCAGGTGATCGCGGATGATCCACAGCAGCGGTGTCTCCGGCTCGACCGCCGCCGTGGCCTGCTTACCGTTGAGGTAGAAGGAAACCATGTGATGCACCTCCTTCGGTGGCCGAAACGCCAAGACCGCCTTGCGCCCGTGGTCAGGCAGGCGGCCGTGCTCTCCGAGGGATCTCGTCTGGTCCGGGCCCGCGGCTCCGGCCGTGTCCCTAGTCTTGCGGGCGGACAAAAGCCGCCTCCGCGTGTCGTACGACTATGCTATCTGTCACGCCATACACTGTCACGTGAGATCGGCAGGCCGGGGGGCCGCTCGCGGAGACGGGACCGGGTTGCTCGAAGTACTATCCTCGGGCTTCAAGCCGCCGGTATTGTCGAGTGAGGACGAGTTCTGTTTGGGGGGAGTGCATGGCGAGCGAAGGGAAGCATGGCGATCGCGTTGCATTCGTGGTGGGCATTGCCGACTATCAGGGCGCCAAGCCGCTTCGCAATGCCGTCAACGATGCGCGCGCCGTCGGGCGGGAGCTGCAGCGGCTCGGCTTTGCCGTGATGGGCGGGGACAAAGGCCTAGGTGAGAACCTCGATCGGTCCGCGGCCTACCAGAACTTCGAAGCGTTCTGCAACGAGATCAAACCCGGCGGCGTTGCGCTCATCTACTACGCCGGGCACGGCCTGCAGATCGACGATCAGAACTACCTGGTGCCGGTGAACGCGCGGCTCGACGGCGAGAACCCGCTTGCCGAGCTGGTGCCGCTCAGGCCGATGATAGAGCGGGCCGCGCGCAAGGCCGGCGCGGACGGAACCGTGCTCGTGTTCCTCGATTCATGCCGCGAGGATCCCTTCTCGGCGGACCAGATCCGCCGGCTGGCGCAGAGCGCGCGTGCGCTCGATCCGGTGCGCACTGCGGAGCACCCCTACTCGATCGTCAATCACGGCTTTGCAACCATGAAGATGCGGCCCGGCGAGGAGGCGGCGCGCTCCTTCATCTCGTTTGCGACGGCGCCCGGCGATTTCGCCTACGACGGATCGGGAGACCACAGCCCGTTCACGTCGGCACTGCTCGACCATATCGGAACGCGCGGCCTTGCCCTCGACGATTTCATCAATCGCGTCGGGCTCGATGTGTGGGATCGCGCCGAGCGCGACGGACAGATCCAGGACCCCTGGTACGAGACCAACCTGAAGCGGGCATTCTACTTCCATCCCTGGACGCTGCGGCCGATCCGCGAACTCGGTCTGCTCGGGCTCGTTGCCGGCCTCGTCACCTGTCTGCTGCTGATCGACGCCAAGGCCGAGGTCGGCAGCCCCGATCAGCTGCCATGGCTGTGGGGCCTCGGCCTGCCGTTCGGACTAGTTGTCGGCTACGGGGTGCTGCGCTGGGGTAGCGGGCGGCTGGGGCATGCGCTGTTTGCGGTCGTCGCGACGATGGCGGCATTCGCGCTGGCACTGCTGATCATGCAGACAAGGGTGACGCCGCCCGGCGGACAGCCGGTCGAGCAGATCGATGCGATCAAGGTTTCGCTCTTCGAAGGCTTCTTCCTGAACGGCCGGTTGGTCGGCATTGCGCTGCTGGCGGTCCTCGCCGGCGTGGTGATGGCGGTCGGGTGTGCGCTCGGCTGCAAGCTGCAATTCGGGAGCTTCCGCGGCTTCAGCGCCGCTACCGGCTCGCTCGGTATCGGCGTGCTGCTCGGGCTCGTGTTCGTCGGCTATCTGCTGCTCACGGGGATATTCTT
>JBIOVC010000467.1:0-6607 GCA_044867545.1 Hyphomicrobiaceae bacterium
GTGAGCGTGGCTGTGGCGAGCACCTGCAGCAGCGACGTGCCGACCACGATCCGCGTCGGCATGCCGAACAGGTAGACCATGATCGGCACGGCGACGAACCCGCCGCCGACGCCCATGATGCCGCCGAGGAGCCCGATGAGCCCACCGAGCGCCAGCGGCGGGATGAGGCTCATGTAGAGCTTCGAGGTCGGAAAGCGCGTACGCAGGGGCAGACTGTGGACCCAGTTGTGGTGACGCGACCGCCGCAGCGGGACTGTTCCGGCGCGGGATCGCAGCGCCGCAAGCGCGCCTTCGATCAGCATCATCGCGCCGAGCGTGCCGAGCAGCACGACGTAGAGTGCGGAAACGACGAGATCGATCTGCCCGACGCTCTTCAGGAAGCCGAGGAGGTAGACGCCGACCACCACGCCGATCGCGCCCCCACCGACCAGCAGCCCGCCCATCTTGAGATCGACGTTGCCGCGCTGCCATTGCGCGAGCGTGCCGGAGGCCGAGGCCGCGACCGCCTGGTTGGCGCCGGTCGACACCGCGACGTCGATCGGAATGCCGAGCACGACCAGCAGCGGCGTGACGAGGAAGCCGCCGCCGACACCCAGCAACCCGGCGAGGAACCCGACCGTCAGGCCGACGCCGGTCATGATGAAGAGGTCGACCGACATTCCGGCCACAGGCAGGTAGATGGGCAAGGCGTTTCAGATCCCGAGGAGGAGGGGGAGCGATTCGAGGGCCACACCATAGTGCGACCGATCGGGCTTGGCACGTTGCACATGAGGCGGTTGGGACGATCTGTCTCGCCGCATTTCCGCCCCCTGCCGGACGCGTTAGGATGCCCCCAAACAATACCAATGGGGGGACCAGCAATGCTGACCGCACGCAGCGTGGTGCTGGGCGCGATCGCCGGGGCGCTTTCCGTCCTGATCTTTCATCAGGGCATGTACTATCTGCTCGCCACCAGTGCCATGGGCGTTAGCGGTGAGCCCTGGCGGACCAACATGGTGCCCCTGTGGTCCGACCTGATGCGGACGCTGGGCTATCCCCCCTTCAATGTGCCGCTGATCGTGCGCCAGATGATCTGGGGTGGCCTCTGGGGTGGCCTGTTCGGGCTGATCGTCGCCCGCATCCCGAAGGGCCCGGCCTGGATCAAGGGTCTCGTCTTCGCACTGCTCTTCCCGATGCTGATCGGGAGCTGGCTCATCATGCCGCTCATCGAGGGAGCGCCGATCCTGAACGGCTACCTGGACCATCGCAACCACATGCGACTGCGCACCGGCTTCCTGCTCAATGGACTGGCATTCGGACTGGGGCTCGGCATTATCTACGGTCTGCTCGCCGCCCGCCGCTCGGAGGCATACGCCTGAAGCCACACAAGTTCTTGACCCGAACCTGCGGCTTGCCGGAAATGTCGCGGGCAATCGGCCCGCTCTGCCGATCCGAACCAGGGAGGAAATGAATGAACGATGCTTCCGGGATGCGCTCTGCCGGCGCGGCAGCGATGCTGGCCCTTGCCGGCGCGCTCGTGTGCTGGCCCGCACACGCACAGGATTTCTACGCCAACAAGACGATCAATTTCATCGTCGGCGCCGATGTCGGCGGCGGCTACGACATCTATGCGCGCGCGGTTGCCCGCCACATCGACCGCTTCATCCCGGGCAAGCCGACCATCCTCGTGCAGAACATGCCGGGTGCCGGCAGCAACAAGGCGGCCGAGTACATGTTCGCCCAGGCGCCCAAGGACGGTACCGCGGTCGCCATCCTGTTTCCCGGCGCGATCATGGGGCCTCTGCTGGAGGAGAAGCCGGCGAGATTCGATCCCAAGCAGTTCGAGTATCTGGGGACGGCCGACTCGAGCACGCGCGTTTGCGTGACCTGGCACGCCTCCAAGGCCAAGACCCTCGAGGATGCCCAAAAGGTCGAAGGCATCCTCGGCGCCAGCGCTGCCGGCGGCTCCTCGCGCGACTACGGCTTCATGCTGAACAACCTCGCCGGCACCAAGTTCAAGGTGGTGAGCGGCTACAAGGGCAGCAACGAGATCAGCCTCGCCATCGAGCGCGGCGAGGTCGACGGCATGTGCGGTTTCGACTGGACCAGCATCAAGTCGCAGAAGCCCGACTGGGTGAAGGACAAGAAGCTCAACGTCCTGGTCCAGATCGCGCTGGAGCCCGAGGAGGAGCTCACCAAGTGGGGCGCGCCGCACATCTGGAAGTACGTCAGCGGCGAGGATCGCAAGGTGATGGAGCTCGTCATCAGCCAGCAGGTCTTCGGCCGCCCGTTCCTGGCGCCGCCCGGCACGCCCGCCGATCGCGTCAAGATCCTGCGCGACGCCTTCATGGCGACTTTGAAGGACAAGGAGTTCCTGGCCGACGCCGAGAAGGTCAAGATCGTCATATCGCCGTTGTCGGGCAGCGAGGTGCAGAAGGTAGTAAAGAGTCTGTACGAGGCTCCGAAGGAGATCGTCGATCGCGCCAAGAAGGCAATCCAGCCGCCGGGCTGACGCGCGCCCCATAGGCCCGTCGAGTTGAGACGGCCCGCCGCATTGGCGGGTCGCCGGCATCATGACACACCGGCCGGGTGACCCCGGGAGGCCCCCACATTGCTCGGTAGCTTTCTTGCGCTGCTCGCCGCCGCGACGTTTGCCTTGAATGCGGCGACCGCGCGCCGCGGCGTGCTGCGCGCAACCGTGCTGCAGGGGCTTGCCATCACCGTGCCGATCGGCGTGCCGCTGTTCTTCGCCGTCGCCTGGCTGTTCGGCGAGGCGGGAAAGCTGGCGGCGTTTCCGCTCGAGGCGGCCCTCTGGTTTGCCGCTGCAGGGCTCATCCACTTCGTCGGCGGGCGCTACTGCAACTACCGTGCAGCCAAGGCGATCGGCGCCAACCTGTCCGCGCCGCTGCTGCAGACCGACATATTGCTCACCCTGGCGCTCGCCATCCTCGTGCTGGGCGAGACGCTGACGCCGCTGCGCATCTTCGGCATCATCCTGGTGCTGATCGGACCGATGCTGGTCATTCAGGGGAGCGGCCCCACGCGCGCCGTAGGCGCCGCCGCGACAACCTCGCCGGCGACCGCGCCGGCGGGGTTTGAGCCCAAGTACGCCGAGGGCTATCTCTGTGCCTTCCTGTGCGCGATGGCATTCGGCATCAGCCCGATCCTGATCGCCATCGGCATCGAGAAGGCGGGTCCCGGCAGCAGTCTCGCCGGCGGGTTCATCTCCTATACGGCCGCGGCGCTGGCGATCTGGGGCGCGTTGCTGGCCTCGGGCGAGTACCGGCACGCGTTGGCGATCGAGCGTGAGCCGGCCAAGTGGTTCACGCTGACCGGCCTGCTCGTCTGCGCCTCGCAGATCTTCCGCTACGCCGCACTGTCGATGGCTCCTGTCAGCGTCGTGACGCCGATCCAGCGCCTGAGCAACATCTTCCGAATCTACGCGAGCTGGCTCATCAATCGCGAGCACGAGGTGTTCGACAAGAGCGTGATCCTGGCGACCGTTGTCTCGCTCGTCGGCGCGGCCGCGCTCTCGGTAAGCACGGAAGCGCTGATCGCGGCCCTGCCGCTCCCCGAGTGGCTCGTCGCCGTCGCCCGCTGGCAATGGCCGTGAGCTTCAGGTCCCAACCTGGGCGCCTGCGCGCGCCACTTGTAGGTTGGGTCAAGCGGAGCGCGACCCAACAAGGCGACATTGGGTGCGCGTCAGCGTTGGGTCATCGCTTCGCTCGACCCAACCTACACACTCGGCTGGGAGGGATGGCAGGTCAGCGGTAGGTCGGCGCTGACGCCGAACGAAGTTTGGCGGAAGCCCGACACACGCTTGCGGCCAGCATGACAGTCGTTGTCGGGCTTCGCTCCACTCAGCCCGACCCACGGGTCCACCCCCAGCCCATGGGACAGGCCCCGGGGCCTAGTTCTCGTCCATCTTGAGCGCGGCGATGAAGGCTTCCTGCGGGATCTCCACCTGACCGAATCTCGTCCCGGGACTTGTTCCCGGGATCACGCATCGCTGCACAGCCAAGGCAGCTATGGAAGGCCTTCGCCAGCCAAGTTCGAAGACAGGTCAGACCAATGGGGGTTGGTCCGCTCGATCAGATTGATCTTCCACGCGCGCGGCCACTCCTTCATGGTCCGTTCGCGCTGAAGCGCCAGCTCCTCTGTGTCGTAGCGCTCGTACCAGACCAGGGTCTTGACTGCGTACTTTCGCGTGAAGGCCGAGCCGCGGCCGCGGCGATGCTCGGCGTTCCGGCGCGACATGTCGGCCGTCATGCCGATATAGAGCGTGCCGCGTGGTTTGCTGGCCAGGATGTAAACGAAGAAAGCGGCCATTGAGGGTCTTGCACGATGGACCCCGGGAACAAGTCCCGGGGCCTAGTTCTCGTCCATCTTGAGCGCGGCGATGAAGGCTTCCTGCGGGATTTCGACCTGGCCGAACTCCCGCATCTTCTTCTTGCCCTTCTTCTGCTTCTCGAGCAGCTTGCGCTTTCTGGTGATGTCACCGCCGTAGCACTTGGCAAGCACGTCTTTTCGGAGCGCCC
This sequence comes from Hyphomicrobiaceae bacterium, assembly GCA_044867545.1. Classification (GTDB taxonomy): domain Bacteria; phylum Pseudomonadota; class Alphaproteobacteria; order Rhizobiales; family Hyphomicrobiaceae; genus DATLZB01. Next base: position 4,518 of record JBIOVC010000467.1, read on the forward strand.
GGATCGTCTCGCGCGCGATCACCTTGGCGCCGATCGCCGCCTGGATCGGGATCTGGAAGAGATGCGGCGGGATCAGGTCTTTGAGTTTCTCGCACATCGCCCGGCCGCGGCTCTCCGCCCGCGTCCTGTGCACGATGATCGACAGCGCATCGACCGGCTCGCCGTTGACGAGGATCGAAAGCTTGACGAGATCGCCCTCCTCGTGGCCCTTGAGCTGATAGTCGAACGAGGCGTAGCCGCGGCTCACCGATTTCAGCCGATCGTAGAAGTCGAACACGACCTCGTTGAGCGGCAGGTTATAGACGAGCATCGCACGGCTGCCGGCGTAGGTGAGCTGCTTCTGCCGCCCGCGGCGATCCTGGCATAGCTTCAGAACCGCGCCGAGGTAATCGTCCGGTACCAGGATCGTCGCCTCGATCCACGGCTCCTCGATGTGGTCAATTTTGACCGGGTCCGGCATGTCGGCCGGGTTATGCATCTGCATCACCGTGCCGTCGGTGAGGTGGAGGTGATAGATCACGCTCGGCGCGGTTGTGATGAGGTCGAGATCGAACTCGCGTTCCAGCCGCTCGGTGATGATCTCGAGGTGGAGCAGCCCGAGGAAGCCGCAGCGGAACCCGAACCCGAGCGCGGTCGAGCTTTCGGCCTCGTAGGTGAAGCTCGCATCGTTGAGCCGGAGCTTGGCGAGCGCCTCGCGCAGGTCCTCGAAGTCGGCGGCATCGACCGGGAACAGCCCGCAGAATACGACAGGCTGCACCGGCTTGAACCCTGGCAGCGGCGCCGCGCACGGTCTCTTCTCGTCCGTCACCGTGTCGCCGACGCGGGTGTCGGCCACCTGCTTGATCGCCGCCGTGAAGAATCCGACCTCGCCCGGCCCGAGCTCGGTGATCATCTCCTGCTTCGGGCGGAAGATGCCGACGCGCTCGACCTGATGGATCGCGCCCGACGACATCAGCTTGATCCGCTGGCCCTTCTTCAGCCGGCCGTCGAACACGCGCACCAGCACGATGACGCCGAGATAGGCGTCATACCAGCTGTCGATCAGCAGCGCCCTGAGCGGCTCTTCCGCCTTGCCCTTGGGCGGCGGCAGGCGGGTGACGATCGCTTCGAGCACGGCGGCGACGTTTTCGCCCGTCTTCGCTGAGATCGGGATGGCGCCGGACGCATCGATGCCGATCACGTCCTCGATCTGCTGCTTGACGCGGTCGGCATCGGCCGCCGGCAGGTCGACCTTGTTGAGGACAGGCAGGATTTCCAGGCTGTTGTCGATCGCCTGGTAGACGTTGGCGAGCGTCTGCGCCTCGACCCCCTGGCTGGCGTCGACGACCAGCACCGCGCCTTCGCAGGCGGCAAGCGACCGGGAAACCTCGTAGGCGAAATCCACGTGGCCGGGCGTATCCATCAGGTTCAGCTGATAGAGGTTTCCATCCTTGGCCTTGTAGTCGAGGCGGACGGTCTGGGCCTTGATCGTGATGCCGCGCTCGCGCTCGATCTCCATCGAGTCGAGGATCTGCTCTTTCATCTCCCGCGTGGTGACGTTGCCGCAAAGCTCGATGAGCCTGTCGGAGAGCGTCGACTTGCCGTGGTCGATATGGGCGATGATGGAGAAGTTGCGGATGCGGTCCGTTGCGGTCATGCCGCTAGATATCATCTGACCGCGATGCAGCATAGGCCCGGAGAAATCACGCGAGCAGCCGGAGCTTTGGGCGGGTTCCGGCCCACGCTTTCGCGAGACGCTTCATCGATACGGGCAGTGCGTTGCGCTGTCGGATACCGGGAGCGCGGGCGCGGTCGTGGTGCGGATGATGTTTGAAATTCCGGCGGTCGATCCCTCAGGTTTATGCCCGCACCACACATACATGCAGGATAACTTTGACCCCTCCGATCCGACTGGCGATCGAGGAGCTGCTCGATACCTATTGGGCGGACGCTTCAGAGCTGATCGGAGTGGGCATGGTGCGGCGGCCAATGTGGGCCGCTGCTCAACCAGTCAAATTGAAGGAACTATGCCGAGAAATCAGGTGTGCGATGGCCACCCCGCCTCGACTGGACGGGATGGCCGCCACGTATGGCTCAAATCCGATAATCCT
>JBIOVC010000468.1:0-12109 GCA_044867545.1 Hyphomicrobiaceae bacterium
CGCTCCGGGCGGTCTCAGAAAGCAAGCTCGGCTTCTATTTTGCCAGGCAACTGTCTGCGGTCTCGGGCGTGCACTCATCGAGTCCTGTGAACAGCGGATCGCTCACCTTCTTCCCAGCGATCAGGTCAATCATGACCGACGGCGCCCGATAGCCCATCTCGAACGGCCGTTGGCCGACCTGGACGTGGCTGCGGCCGGCCTTGAGCGCCTCCATCTGGGGTGGCAGCGTATCGCCGGCGACGATGACCAGTCGCTTACTCTTGAGCTTGTCCATGACTTGGTTGGTCACCTGGGCATAGGCCTGCGGCGCGAACTGAGCCCATCCGCCGACGAGGATGAATGCGTCCAGGTTGGGTTTTGCCAAGAATGTGTCGGCCATCTGCTGATTGGCGAGGTCTGCCTGGTCGTTGGTGAAGAGCGGGCAGCCGTCGACCTCCGTCCAGCCGTTCTGGCCTGTCAGGCGGTTCGTCTCCTTCTTGCCGGCGATCGTGTCACGGAACCCCGCCGCGCGCGCGTTGATGTTGTCTGCGGCGACGTTGCCGAGCTGCAGGCAGACCGTACCGCCGGACGGCTTCAGCCTCTTCAGGTGCTCGGCCATCTTGACGCCCATGACGTAGTTGTCCGTGCCCAGGTACGTCTTGCGCAGCCCCCGGTCGCCAGCGACGAAATCGGCGTCGATGGTCATTACGGGGATGTTGGGGTTCCGGCGCTTGATCATGGTGCCCATGGCCGGTGCGTTCGACGGCGAGATGGCAATCGCGGAAACGCCCTTGGTCAGCAGATCGTCGACGATCTTGACTTCACCAGCCTCGTCGGCGCTGGAGGCCGGCCCGGTGTAGTAGCAAGTGTATTCGGAGTTCGGGTTCTCCTTCTGCCATTTCTGGCAGCCGAGGTTGATCTGCTCGAAGAAGGGGTTGTCCAGGCCCTTGACGACAATCGCCAGGATCTTCTTCGCTTGCTGGGCGACGGCCGGCCCGAAAGACAATGCCAAGAAGGAGGCAAGTGCCACCTTCAATGCGGTGCTCTTCATGAATTCCTCCCCAGGTGTCCGGAACGCCCGGTGCAAGCCGCTAGAGATGACAATCGGTCGCGGATTTTATTTATTTCGTGAATTATTTATCGGCTGCACCGCGGAGTCAAGAGGTGATATGGCCCCGCCATGCGGGTAAGGCGTCGCAAACGCATCCTTGTTGCCGGCCTGAGCGAAGTGAATTACTTATCGTGTAAAAATTAATGTGGGTGCAACCTGCGACACATCGGTAGGCTTGGCGAAGCCAGGCCGCCCGGGGAGGACCGGCGGGCATGCGCATTCTCGAGCTTCGACGCGTTTCGAAGAACTTCGGTGCGATCCAGGCCTTGACCGATGTCTCCTTCGCGGTGGACGCGGGCGAGGTCGTCGGGCTGATGGGTGACAACGGCGCGGGGAAATCGACGCTGGTGAGGATCATCGCCGGCAACTTCCGCCCAAGCGCCGGCCAGATTCTGATGCGCGGTGAACCCCGCGATCTCCGTTCGCCTCTGGATGCGCGGCGCGAGGGGATCGAGATCGTCTATCAGGACCTGGCGCTTTGCGACAATCTGACTGCGGCCGCCAACGTGTTCCTTGGCCGCGAGCTGGTGCGCCGGGTGACCGGGTTTCCTGTTCTCGATCACCGCGCCATGGCCGCCCGTGCCGCGGCATTGTTCGCCGAGCTCAAGTCCGAGACCCGGCCGCGCGACCTCGTGCGCCGCATGTCCGGCGGGCAGCGGCAGGCGGTCGCCATCGCGCGGACGCGGCTCACCGACCCGAAGATCGTCCTGATGGACGAGCCAACGGCGGCAATCAGTGTGCGTCAAGTCGCTGAGGTCCTGGATCAGATCCGACGGCTCCGCGACCACGGGATCGCGGTCGTTCTGATCAGCCACCGCATGCCCGACGTCTTTGCCGTCAGCGATCGGATCGTCATCCTGAGGCGAGGAAGACTGGTCGCCGACAAACCCGCCGGCCGCTCCTCGCCGCAAGAGGTGACGGGGCTGATTACGGGGGCTATCGACGCAGCGTAGTTCGGTTGGGGATTGAGGCGCGCCATGGCGACGTCAATCGAGGAAGTCATCGACCACAGTCAGCATCGCAGCGCGATCGCATGGGCCGCCAGCCGCCAGACATTCTGGATCTTCCTTGCGGCCGTCATCGCGTGCACTCTTCTGTCGCTGGTGACGGATACCTTCGCAACGGAAAGAAACCTGTTCAACGTCACCCGGAATTTCGCCTTCGTCGGGATCATTGCGCTTGGCATGACGGCCGTCATCGGCTCCGGCGGCATCGACCTCTCCGTTGGGTCTTCCGTCGTTCTTTCGGGGATCGTCGTCGGCTCGAGTATGGCGGCGGGCTATCCGATCTACGTCGCCGTGCCGCTCGCCCTCGCGGCGGCGCTTTGCGTCGGCTTGGTCAATGGCATCCTCATCGCCTACGCGGGCATGCCGCCCTTTGTCGTCACGCTCGGAACCCTGGCGATCGCCCGCAGCCTGGCGATGGTTCTTTCCGACAACAAGATGATCTGGCAATTCGGGCCCGACCACGACCTGCTGCTCGAGCTGGGGGGCGGCAGTCTGCTCGGCATTGCCAATCCTGTGTTCGTCCTGGCCGCCCTCGCTTTGGCGACCGGATTTGCCTTTCGATGGAGCCGGTGGGGCCGGCATCTCTTCGCCGTCGGCGGCAACGAGGAGGCCGCCCGCATGACCGGAATCCGCGTCGCCCGCGTGAAAGTATCGGTCTACTTGTTCTGCGCGTTCACCGCCGGCGTGACAGGTGTTCTCGAGGTCGGATGGCTCGGCGGCATCACCACGAACCTGGGACAAAGCATGGAACTGGCCGTGATCGCTGCCGCCGTCATCGGTGGTGCCAACCTGGCCGGCGGCTCTGGCACGGCGTTCGGCGCCGTCGTCGGAGCGGCTCTGATCGAGGTGATCCGGAACAGTCTGATCCTGCTTGGAATCAGCACCTTCTGGCAGGGAAGCTTCGTCGGCAGTTTCATCATCATCGCCGTCGCCATCGAGCGGCTGAGAAACATTCGGCAGCGCGACTAGCAGACGGTTCAATTCGGGTCACGGCTGACCTGCAAACAGCCTGGTCAGTTCTCGGTTGCTCGCAGCAATCCCTCGCGCGGCTCGATAACCCGGCAGCATGCCGGCTGGTCGGCGATTGGGTCGGCATCGGGCTCGATCCAAGCAAGTTCGGCACCCGCTCATTTCTCCCTGAAAATCTGAAAGAATGATCCTGTGTTGGCGGACACTCTCTCCGCCAGTTCCACCTCGGGGGTCGTCGAGCTTCTTCGGGCTCGCAAGCCCGCTGCGATCAGGCCGGCTCGGTCAGGCCGGCGATATAGTTGCGCCAGCCGCCGAAGCGGCTGATGTCCTCGGCGCCTTCGACGGCGATGGCCTCGACGAGAAAGCCCTTGGCCGTGCTGCCGTCGGCGAGGCTCAATGTGCCGATGCCGAGTGGGGGCGGGATGTGCGAGACGAACAGGCCGAAGGCCGCGGGCGAGAGCGACCATACCTCGACCTCGATGCGGCTGCCCGTTCCCGCCGCGACCCGGAGGAGGCCGGGCTTGCGTGGCACGGTTGCCGGGAGCGAATAGAGTCGGTAGTCGGCGGAGGTCGTCGCCGCGCGCACGAAGCGCGCGCCGAGCGCCCGCAGCTCGCCGTTGAGCGGCATCCCGCTCAGATGCGTACCGACGACGACGAGCGGGATGTCCGGCTCGGCCGATGCGGCGGGTGCGGTCATGCAAACGATCCAGTACGGAGATGGAGCCCGCGCTTGCTGCGCGGGCTCCGCATTTCAGCGCGCCTTGGCGGCGTCGATATCGAGACCTTGCCAGGCCTTGAGCACGACGTCGTCGGTCAGCACCGAGGCGAGGTCCACGGGGCCGGCCAGTGCCTTCTGCTCGCCTTCGCCGACCTGCAGATAGCGCATGTAGAAGGCCCAGGCGTCGGGCAGGAAGGTGCCGTGCCGCTTCACCGAGGCGGGAGCGGTGTAGTACGTCTGCACGAGCTTCCAGAACTCCGGCGCCACCGGGTTGTTGCCGAGCGAGGCTGCCGCGTACTTGGTCTTCAAGAGCTCGAAAGCCTTGTCGCGATTGGCCATGCCCCAGGCCCAGCCCTTGAGCGTCGCGCGGACGAACTTTACCAGGATCTCCGGCTTCTCCTTGTAGGTCTCTGCGCGCACCGAGAGCGCGTCGCCGGGGAACTTCGCAATCGCCTCAGGCGTGATCGATCGGGTCTTGATGCCCTGAGCCGGGATCAGCAGGAGGTCGCGCTTGGCGCCGGCATAGGCCTGGATGCGGCCCTCCTTGAAGGAGCGTATCGTCGTCGGATCGCCTTCGCCCGCCACCACCAGCTTGACGTCCGAGCCGACCTTGAGCTTCGACTCCAGAATCGAGGCGCGCGTCATCGGAACCTCTCCTCCGGCGAGATCGGAAAGGCCGATCGTCTTGTCCTTCATGTCGGCCATCGACTTCACCGGACTATCGTCCGGCACCACGATCTCGAACGTGTCGGGATAGTAGATCTGCATGATCGCTTTCAGCGGGAAGCCGCGCTGCACGGCCTGCATCGTGGCGGCCGAGGAGAAGATGCCCCAGTCGACATTGCCCGCCGCGAGCTGCCGCGCAGCGTCGGAAGAGCCCTTCGAGTAGTTGAGAACGACGTCGAGGCCCTCCTCGGCGTAGAAGCCCTTCTCCTGCGCCATGAACACGGGAAACACCTGCGCGGTCGGCCCACCCTGGGCGGTGACCCCGTGGAACTTCACAAGCTGCTGAGCGAAGACGCTGCTCGTCAGGGTGGCGCCGAGCACGGCCCCGACCACGGCAGTTCGGAATGCAGACCACATGTCATTTCTCCATTGCATTGCTCGTGGCTCCCCTCCGACCGCGCTTCGCCACGGACGCGCGGCCTCACCGTCTAAAGCGGCTTCCAGAAGATGACCCGGCGTTCCAGCCACTCGATGAGCTGGTAGATGACGAGTGTGAACACCGAGAGCAGGATTATGAGCGAGAACACGCCGGCAATATCGAGCTGGAAGTTCATCGCGTAGATCAGATAGCCGATCCCCGCGGATGCGCCGACGAACTCGCCGACGATCACGCCCAGGACCGCCAGCGTCCAGCACAACTTGACCCCCGCCATCATGATCGGCAGCGCATTCGGCAGGAGGAGATAGCGGAAGGTCTGCCAACGGTTCGCCGTGAGCGACTTCATCAGCTTGACGGCGTTGGGATCGACGGAGCTCAAGCCGGTGAGCGTATTGAGAAACATCGGGAAGAAGCTCATCACCGCGGCGATGGCGATCTTGCTCGGCTGATCGAAACCGAACCAGGTGATGAAGATCGGAGCCAGGACGATCTTGGGTGGCGCCTGCAGCGCGACGAGGTAGGGGTAGATGGTCGCCCGCACGGTGGCGAACATGGCGACGCCGACGCCGAGCACCACACCGCTGGCGAGGCCCAGCGCGAAGCCCCAGAGGATCTCCTGGAGCGTCACCCAGATGTTAGGCCAGAAAAAATCGGCGCTCATCACCCGCCCCATCGCCCAGTAGGTGTCTATCGGCGATGGGATGATCAGGCGGTGGACGAAGCCGAACTCGGTCGCGACGTGCCACAGCGCCAGGACGAACAGGCCGAAGCCGAGCGCCAGCAGCCGGTTGCGCAAGAGGCGCTGCTGCTGGGCCCTTTTCTCGGCGGCGATGAATCGCGCAACTGCGTCCTGCCGGACTGTCGGCGCCGACTCCCCGGCCACTGCCGCCGTGTCGACTCTCATATCCATGATGCCGCTCCCATCGCTGCCGCCCGCCTCAATGGTCCACGCCCAGCATCCGCCGGATCTCGAACACCAGCTCCGAATAGCGCGGCTGGCGCATCACCTCTCGCGTGCGCGGGCGCGGCAGATCGATCGCGACGATGCCTTCCAGCCGCCCGGGACGCGGCGTCATCACGAAAACGCGGTCCGACAGGAACACCGCCTCGCCGATGTTGTGGGTAACAAAGACGACCGTCTTGCCCGTCTTCTCCCAGATGCGCAGCAGCTCGATGTTCATCGCCTCGCGCGTGAACTCGTCCAGCGCGCCGAACGGCTCGTCCATCAGGAGCACGCGCGGGTCGTGCGCGAGCAGCAGCGCGAGGGCCACGCGCTGGCGCATGCCGCCCGACAGCTCGCCCGGATAGCGGTCGCCGAAGCCCGAGAGCCCGACCAGGTCGATAAGCTCGTCGGCGCGCGCCGCCTGCTGCTTGCGGTCGAGCCTGAGGATTTCGCCCGGCAGGCGCACGTTCTGGCGGACGGTCCGCCAGGGGAACAGCACCGTCGTCAGAAACATCATGCCGATGTCCCGACGCGGACTGTCGTGGTGCTTGCCGGCCAGGACCAGCGTGCCGTCGGTCTTCTGCTCGAGGCCTCCGAGGATCGACAGCAGGGTTGACTTCCCGCAGCCGCTCGGCCCGACCAGCGAGATGAACTCGCCCTCCTCGATCCCGAAGGACACGCCCGTCAGGGCCACGAGCGGCCCGGTGGCGGTGGCGTAGACCTTGTCCAGGTTGCGCCCCTCGATCAGCATCGGCGCTCGCTTCGTACGCAAGATTGCATGCAATACGTTAAGCAATCGCCGTGCCAATCGGCGTGAACCCCGATTCTATGGGGTTTCTCGGCCCCAGCAGGGCGCGGGTGGCGGCGCGGCCGTGCCGAACGCCGCAACACTCTGCGCAGTTGGTGAGCAGGCCGGCGAGGGATGAGCAGATGCGAGCCCGATGCCGCCTTCGGCCGAGGGCGGAAGATCAAGCCGGCGGAGCCTTGAGCACAGGTTCGGTGCGCAGTTCAGATCGAGGCTCGAAAAACGGGTGGCGGCTTGCTAGCTCCCGAGCCACTCCGGCATCCGATCGAGCCCGATCAGCTCATCGTAGGTCTGGCGCGGGCGGACGACGGCGTAACGGTCGCCATTGACCAGCACCTCTGGCACCAGCGGGCGGCTGTTGTAAGTGGAGGCCATCACCGCGCCGTAGGCGCCAGCCGTCATGAAGGCGATGAGGTCGCCGGCAAAGAACGGCGGCGCGGAGCGGTTGAGCGCCAGGTAGTCGCCGGTCTCGCACACCGGGCCGACGACGTCGGTCCTGATCTGGGGCTCGTCGGACTTGGCCTCTGATACGGGCCAGATCTCGTGGAAGGCGTCATAAAGCGTCGGCCGGATCAGGTCGTTCATGCCGGCATCGACGATGGTGAAGCGGCGTACCGCGCCGCGCTTGATGCCGACCACGCGGGAGACGAGCACTCCGGCGTTGCCGACGATCATGCGGCCGGGCTCGAGCACGAGCTTGAGGCCCAGGTCCCCGAGTGCCGACTTGACGATCGCCGCATACTCGGACGGCGGCGGCGGCGGCGGCTCGTTCGAGCGGTAAGGAACGCCGAGCCCGCCGCCGAGGTCGAGATGCTGGAGCTTGTGTCCGGCGCTCCTCAATTCGACGGCGAGGTCGCGCATCAGGGTGAAGGCGTCGCGATAGGGCGCGAGATCTGTGATCTGGCTGCCGATGTGCATGTGGACGCCGATCAGCTCGAGGCCGGGCAGCTTCGCTGCCAGGTCGGCCAGTCGCGGCGCGTCGAGGTAGGGGATGCCGAACTTGTTCTCAGCCTTGCCGGTCGAGATTTTGGCGTGCGTTCTGGCGTCGACGTCGGGATTGACCCTGAGCGCAACACGCGCGGTGCGTCCCTGCTCGGCGGCAACCGCGCTCAGCGCCTCGAGCTCGCCCTCGCTCTCGACATTGAAACCGAGGATGCCTTCGCCGACCGCGTAGGCGATCTCGGCGCGGGTCTTGCCGACGCCGGCGAAGATGATGCGGGAGGGCGGCACGTCGGCGGCGCGGGCGCGGCGCAGCTCGCCCTCGGAGACCACGTCCATGCCGGCGCCGAGACGGGCGAGCGTCGCCAGCACGGCCTGGTTGGAGTTGGCCTTGATCGCGTAGCAGATCAGATGGTCGAGGCCGCGGAAAGCGTCGGCTAGCACGCGGTAGTGGTGCTCGAGCGTCGCCGTCGAGTAGCAGTAGAACGGAGTGCCGACCTCGTCCGCGATGCGGGCCAGGCTCACGCCTTCGGCGTGGAGCACTCCGCCGTGGTAGCCGAAATGGTGCATGGGGAGCGCTTCTAGCGATCTTTCACCGACCAGCAAATCCCAACCTTCGTCATCCTCGAACGGCGACGGCATTGCCGGAGACGTTCGGGGAGCCAGCGAAAATGAGAGCCGAAGGCACAGTATTGCACCGTGCTACCAAGGACGCCTTCGGCGGAGTCTCTCGCTGGATCCCCGACCTTCGATGCACCTGTGGCGCACTCGGTCGAGGATGACGGGAGAGAGACGTTCAGAATGGGAACTCTAGCGCAGCAGGCCGTCGAGGATGAAGCCCTTGTGCGGCTTGGGCGCGGCCCCTTCGGCTTTGCCCTGGCCCGAATCGGCACTGGCGGTGGCAGCCTGCTCGGCCTTTGCATCGGGCGGCAGGTCGAGATTGCCGCGCACGCCGCAGGCCGACAGCGCCAGAGCAGCGCCCACCAGCAATGCTACGGTGATGTTCAAACGGCCTGCCATGAGCCTTCCTGCCAATCCGACATCAGCGGCCCCCTCTACGCATGCCTTGGAGGGAGCCATCCCCGCAACGCGGCGCGCTAGCACTGCATGCACCGACGCAAGTTACGCATACGCTAGCACAACGACGCAATACTCGCTGCCGGCGGCTTCCCTCGCCCTGGGCACCGCGCGACAGCGAGACTCTTCTAGCCCGCCGCCGCCTGCCTTGCCAGCCGCTTGATCCAGGCCCGGGCCATTTTGCGAACGTTCTGTGGCGCGGTTCCCCCATAGCTGACCCGGCTTTTGACCGAGTTTTCAACGCTCAGAACGCCAAATACGTCACGCGTGATGCCGGGCTCGACGGCCTTCAGGTCGGCGAGGTCCAGGTCCTCGAGGCGCACACCTTTCCGCTCGGCGAGGGCGACAATGCGGCCGGCGACGTGATGAGCGTTGCGGAACGGCATCTTCAGGTTGAGCACAAGCCAATCGGCGAGGTCGGTGGCGGTAGAGAACCCCTCTCCTGCCGCCTGCCGCATGGCCTCGGCGTTGGGCTCCATGTCCTCGACGATGCCGGTCATCGCCGCGAGGCTGAGCGCAAAGCTGTCGAGCGCGTCGAAGGTCGCCTCCTTGTCCTCCTGCATGTCCTTCGAGTAGGCGAGCGGCAGGCCCTTCATGACGAGGACGAGCGCTTGGAACGCGCCGGCGATGCGGCCGATCTTGGCGCGTGCCAGCTCGGCCGCGTCGGGATTGCGCTTCTGCGGCATGATCGAGGAGCCGGTGGTGAAGCGATCGGAGAGGCGGATGAAGCCGAACTGCGGCGTCGACCAGATCACGATCTCCTCGGCAAGCCGGGAGAGATGCACGGCGGTGATCGTCGCGGCGGCGAGCGTTTCCAGCACGAAGTCGCGGTCGGAGACGGCGTCGAGCGAGTTCGCCATCGGCCGGTCGAAGCCGAGCGCTTGCGCCGTGGCCGTCCGGTCGATCGGGAAAGAGGTGCCGGCGAGCGCGGATGCGCCTAGCGGGCATTCGTTGAGGCGCCGCCTGGCGTCGGCGAGGCGGCCGCGGTCGCGGGCCAGCATCTCGACGTAGGCAAGCAGGTGGTGACCGAAGGTCACCGGCTGCGCGGGCTGCAGGTGGGTGAATCCCGGCATCACGGTTGCGGCGTGCGTCTCGGCCTTGGTGGCGAGCGCAAGCTGCAAGGCTGCGAGGTCCCGGTCGAACGCATCGAGCCGGTCGCGCATGTAGAGGCGGAAGGTCGTCGCCACCTGGTCGTTGCGCGAGCGCGCGGTGTGGAGCCGGCCGGCGGCGGAGCCGATCCTGTCGGCGAGCCGGCTCTCGAGGTTCATGTGGACGTCCTCGAGCGCGCGCGACCAGGTCATTGTGCCGGCCTCGACCTCGGCCAGCAGCGTATCGAGCCCGGCGAGGATGCGCCTGGCGTCGTCTTTGCCGATGATGCCTTGTGCGGCGAGCATCTCGGCGTGCGCGCGGGAGCCCCTAATGTCATGGGCGGCCAGCCGCTTGTCGAAGTCGACCGAGGCGTTTATCTGCTGCATGACCTCGGCCGGCGAGGCGGCGAAGCGGCCGCCCCACATCTTGTTGGCGCTGTCTTCGGTCATGGGTTACGGGCTCCGCACCGCCTGGGCCAGCCGACGAGCTTCGAAAGTGAACACCGACGTGAGCACGAGGACGCGAGAGCTGGCGGTCTATGCAGCGGTCGCCTTGCTGTCGGCGGCGGCCGGGTTCGCTGCGATATACGTCACGCTGGGGGGCGGTGACAACGCCGGCGAGCAGCAGAGCGCGCTCGCTCGGCAGGATGAGGACGTCGGTCCAGGCCCTGTCGGGCCCGACGGCAGGCGGCTCAACACCGGTGCGATGGCGGGCTTCGTGTTCAAGAGGGCAGCTACAACTCTGCCGTCGCTCGCCTTCAAGGACGGGGAGGGGCGCGGTCGGGCGCTCGCCAATTGGAAGGGCCGGGCCGTGCTCCTCAACCTTTGGGCGACCTGGTGCGCGCCCTGCCGAAAGGAGATGCCGGCGCTCGATAGGCTGCAGGCGGAGCTCGGCTCGGACCGGTTCGAGGTGGTGGCGCTTGCAGTCGACAAGGCGGGAGTGCAGGGCGCGCGCAAGTTCTTCGATGAGACCGGCGTCAAGTCGCTCGCGATCTATGTCGATGCGACCGCCCGCGCCGGTACCACGCTCAAGTCGATCGGCCTGCCGACGACGCTGCTGATCGACGCGCAAGGCCGCGAGGTCGGGCGGCTCACCGGACCGGCGGAATGGGACAGCGAGGAGGCCAAGCGGCTGATCCGGACGGTGGTCGGGGAGTAGTCCCCTCTCCCCCGCGCAGCGGGGGAGAAAGAGATGCTGACATCCTCAACCGCTCTTCGTCAGCTCGATGATGCCGCGGTTGAGCTCGGCGCCGAGGATGACGATCACGGCGGTCACCTGAAAGAAGATCAGCGCCACCATCAACTGCGACAGGCCGGCGTAGAAGCGGGTGTAGTCGCTGAAGTCGAGGTAGTAGGAATAGAGCGCTGCGAGCAGCAGCCAGAGCACGACGCTCAGCATGACGCCCGGCCAGACATCGACGAAGCGGCGGCGGCCGGCCGCGAGCCAGACGTGCATGGCAAAGAGCTGCACGGCGATCACCACGGCGGCGGCGGCATAGCGGGCCCAGGTCGCAAACCAGCTCGAGAACAGCAAAGACTTGATCCCGCCGAGCCACCCGAGCTTCGCAAGCCAGCCTGGCTCCAGTCTTGCGGCGATCGCCGGGCCGACCACCAGTCCCCACGTGAGGACCAGCATCGACACGGCGCTGACGAATACGAACGCCATGGAGATCAGCAGGCACACCGGGTAGGCCCGCGTCTCCGTTGCGCGATAGGCGCCGTTCAAGGCCGCGCGCAGTGTCTCGATGGCGCTCGTTGCGAAGAACAGCGCGATGCCGGCGGAGATCGTCAGGAGATCGATGCGGCTCGAGCCCATGATGGCGCCGACCTGCGGAGCCAGCGCCTCCGCCACCGGCTTCGGGAGGACATCGAAAAGCTGGTCCACGGCCTGGTCTGCGAGCTCGCGGCCGCCGAGCACGCCGGCGAGCGCGCCAAGGAAGATGCAGAACGGGAACAGCGACAGGATCGCGGAGAACGCGACCGCGCCGGCCATCGTGAAACCGCTGTGCTCGTAGAGCCGGTAGATGGCCTCGATCAGCGTGCCCTTCCGCTTCATGTGCTGCTCCGGTTCAATCGGATCATCGCTTGCCCCCCCACCCTGACCCTCCCCCGCAAGGGGGGAGGGAAAGAAGGGGAGCGGGGATCGGATGTGCGTCCTCACCCCCCACCCCGGCCCTCTCCCTTGAAGGGAGGGAGGGAGAGAGAGGGAACGCGAGGCACCACTACTCTTTGCCTACGGTCCAGAATATGACATCCGCGTGTCTCTCAAACGCTCGAGCGGCGGGCGTGGCTTCACTCACATTCCTCGAGCGGACTTGCGTTCGTCTGCATGCGGCCGCAATCTCGTCCGAGGGGGCTAACGAAGGCG
>JBIOVC010000469.1:0-12994 GCA_044867545.1 Hyphomicrobiaceae bacterium
CGCTCGGCGTGCGCACGCAGGGCGAGGAGGGCGTGATCGTGCCGGGAACCCCGGAGAGCGCGCCGGCAAAGCCGCGCCTGTTGAGGATCGCCATCATCAACACGATCGTGGCAAGCCTGGTATTCGCGCTCGTCTGGATCGCGCTCGTTAAGGGGTTAATTCCGCTCGGCGCGGCGCCCGGGTAGCATCCGCCAAAAAGTCAAAGAGCAAGGTCCGCTAGGACCTTGCTCCCGTTTGCTCATTCACGATCCCGGTATGCGGTGCGGATTGACCACTCGTCCGGCTGCTGCCGGCCCCCGTCACCCTCTTGCCGTTTTATGATTGAGCCGTCCGGATCAAGCCGGGCGGCCCGTCAGTTTGCTCCCTAGACCCGGGCGATGAGCGGTCGTCGACCAGCTCCAAACCCAAGACTTTTCCATCATATGTCACACGCGGCCATCTGTCACGCGCGGAGACGTTGGACTTTCGGGAACGCCGGAAGGGCAGACCGGGCCGGATCAACCTTAGGTGGCCGGGCAGAGTGGTCTGTGTCCGAACCGCCACTCGGGCGAGGTTGGTGGAGTTCCCGGCTCTCGTCCCGCTCCAGCCGGCATCCCGCCCCTGTTATGGTCGTCGCGAGTGTGATGCAGATCGGGTGTCCAAGTGTCGCGCCATCGGCGCTTTGTGCTGTTTTCGCTGATCGGCTTCCTCGCCGCGGCTCCCGCGGAGGCCGCCGATCTGCGCATCACGTTCGAGGAGCTGACGCGCCTAGTGCAGGGCATCGTCGCCCAATCCAAGATCTACCTTAACAACGCCCCCGGCATCTTCGCGAGCGGCTCCAGCGCCCAGATCGGCAATCAGAAGGTGGATTTGCCGGTTCCGGTCAGGACGTTTCCGTTCCTGTCCTCGACCTACGGCTACTACGTCAACGACGTCAGCTCGACCGCGCTCACCATCACCCCCGCCAACGGCGCGCTGCGCCTCAGCATGACCTTCGAGACGGACGGGCCCGAGCTGATCGGCGAATGCGTCAGCGGCGGATGCACCTTCCAGAACGTGCTCCCGGACATCGAATGGCCGGGCCTCGGCGTCGACATCGACCTGGTTCCGACCGAGTACGGCGGCAGCCTGTCGCTGATGGTCAAGAGCGTCAGCATCAAAGGCTCGCCCCGGGCCATCTGCACAAGCTCCGGTGGGTTCCTGTCGCAGACCGCGTGCGCCGCGGGGCGCGGCTGGGCCACGCGCACCATCACCAACGCCAAGGCCGACATCGCGCGTATCCTGAAGGAGGAGGCCAACAAGCCGCAGGTGCAGCAGGCTCTGGCCGATCACCTGAAAAATCAGTTCAAGTTCGGCCCGGCCGGCGAGATCGCCATCTCCAGCGTGTCGATCAATCCCAGCACTGTCCGCGTCAATTTCAAGTTCGCCACCACCAATTGACGTGCTGCGACGGGTTGTCAGCGACCCCGGAACGGGCTAAGAGCCGCGCTTGTCCGGCCCCATTTCCGGCGTAACAATGGCGGGATTCCAACGGCCTGCTCTTGAACCAGATCGGGAGCCGCAATGCGCCTTTCCCGCTACTTCCTGCCCGTGCTGCGCGAGACGCCCAAGGAGGCCGAGGTCGTCTCCCATAAGCTGATGCTGCGTTCAGGCATGATCCGGCAGGCGAGCGCCGGCATCTACTCCTGGCTGCCGCTCGGCCTGCGCGTGCTGAAGAGGATCGAGGAGATCGTCCGCGAGGAGCAGAACCGCTCCGGCGCCATCGAGCTCTTGATGCCGACCATCCAGTCGGCCGAGCTCTGGCGCGAATCCGGCCGCTATGACGACTACGGCAAGGAGATGCTGCGCATAAAGGACCGCCAGGAGCGCGATATGCTCTATGGTCCGACGGCCGAGGAGGTCATCACCACGATCTTCCGCGACGGCATCAAGAGCTATAAGGACCTGCCGAAGAACCTCTACAACATCCAGTGGAAGTTCCGCGACGAGATCCGCCCGCGCTTCGGCGTCATGCGCGGCCGCGAGTTCCTGATGAAGGACGCCTATACGTTCGATCTGACCCCCGAGGCGGCGCGGCACGGCTACAACCGCATGTTCGTCGCCTATCTGCGCACATTCGCCCGGGTCGGCCTGAAGTCGATTCCGATGGTGGCCGAGACCGGCCCGATCGGCGGCGACTTGAGTCACGAGTTCATCGTGCTCGCCGACACCGGCGAGAGCCAGGTGTTCTGCCACAGCGATCTCTTGAACCTGCCGGTCCCTTCGGCAGACACCGACTACGACAAGGACCTCTCGCCGATCATCAAGAGCTGGACGTCGCTCTATGCGGCGACCGACGACAAGCATGACCCGGACCGGTTCGGCAAGGAGGTGCCGAAGGACAAGCAGGTCTCGGCTCGCGGCATCGAGGTCGGCCACATTTTCTTCTTCGGCACCAAGTATTCCGAGCCGATGGGCGCGCGGGTACAGGGGCCGGACGGCAGTATGATCACCCTGCAGATGGGGTCCTACGGCGTCGGCGTGTCGCGGCTTGCCGGCGCGATCATCGAGGCCTGCCACGATCCCGCTGGTATCGTCTGGCCCGTGCCCGTGGCGCCCTTCGAGATCGGGCTCGTCAATTTGAAGGCTGGCGACGCCGAGACCGACAAGGCGGCGAACGATCTCTATGAGAAGCTCACCCGGGCCGGCATCGATGTGCTCTACGATGACACCGAGGAGCGCGCCGGCGCCAAGTTCGCGACCATGGATCTGATTGGCCTGCCGCTGCAACTCGTCGTCGGGCCCAAGGGGGTGCGTGCGGGCGAGTACGAGCTGAAGGAGAGGAAGGGCGGGGTCCGCGAGACGCTGTCTGCGGATGCCGCGCTGAATCGCATCATCGGACTGATCGAGAGCCAGCGCGTGCTGGTCTAGTGTGATGATCGAGAAATTCGCCAGTGCTCGCGGCTTCCCTCTGAGCGAATTTCTCGATCTGAATCACACTAGCAACTCTATGATTCTGGTGTCCCTTATGACTCCGAAGTTCGCTCGGCAACCTAGCATCGAGCACAGGCGAACTTCGGAATCGGGACACTAAGGCACGCTCGGGGTCCTGGGGGAGAGATGGCGGATAGCACCTATGCACTGTCGAGCAATCCGCCGATGAGGACCGGTGCGCGCACCGATACACTCCCGTTCGCACCCTTCGAATGGCTGCTCGCGACGCGCTACCTGCGCGCGCGCCGCAAGGAAGGGTTCATCTCGGTCATCGCCGGCTTCTCGTTCATTGGCATCATGCTGGGCGTCGCCACCCTCATCATCGTCATGGCGGTGATGAACGGCTTCCGCATCCAGCTCTTCGAGAAGATCATGGGCCTCAACGGCCATGTCGTCGCCTACAAGGAAGCCTCGCTCGGCCCCTTCAGCGACTACGCAGAACTGGCGGCCAAGCTCGGCGCTCTCTCCGGCGTGCGCAAGGCGATCCCGCTGATCGAGGGGCAGGTGATGGTATCTTCGCCGGTGCAGGCGCTGGGCGGCATGGTCCGCGGCGTCGATGAGGCGGGCCTCAAGGCGCTCCCCCTCGTCGCCCAGAACGTCATCGCCGGTACGATCGACGGCTTCGACAGGCAGGACGGCATCGCCATGGGGAGCCGGCTTGCGACCTCGCTCGGCTTGGCGCTCGGCGACTACGTTGCGCTCGTCTCCCCGCGCGGCACCTCGACCCCGTTCGGCACCGCGCCGCGCACCAAGCACTACCGCATCACCGCGATCTTCGAGCTCGGCATGTCCGAGTACGACCGCACCATCCTGTTCATGCCGCTCGAGGAGGCGAAGCGCTACTTCTCCAGGGGGCAGCAGGTCGACGTGCTGGAGATCCTGATCGACGATCCCGAGCGCGTCGACACCGCGATTGCCGCCATGCGCACCGCAGCCGGTCCCGGCCATATCTTTGCGAGCTGGCGCCAGCGCAACCAGACCTTCTTCACCGTGCTCGAGGTCGAGCGCACGGTGATGTTCATCATCCTGTCGCTGATCGTGCTGGTGGCGGCGCTGAACATCATCTCGGGCCTGATGATGTTGGTGAAGGACAAGGGCCGCGACATCGCCATCCTGCGCACGATGGGCGCCACCAAGGGCGCCGTCATGCGCGTCTTCCTCATCACCGGCGCCTCGATCGGCATCGTCGGCACCATCGCCGGATTCGTCATCGGCGTGATCTTCTGCTGGAACATCGAGAGCATCCGCATCTTCGTCCAGTGGATCACCGGCACCACCATTATGGACCCGACGATCTATTATCTCGCGCGGCTCCCGGCGGTGATCGACCCGAGCGAGACGCTGTTCATCGTCGTCTGGGCGTTTGCGCTGTCGGTGCTTGCGACCATCTATCCGTCGTGGCGGGCCTCCCGCCTCGATCCCGTCGAAGCGCTCAGATACGAGTGAGGCTCGGGCGATGGACGCTGCCGTAGGACCCGTGCTTGTGCTCGAGGATCTCGGCCGGACCTTCCGGCAGGGGGGGCGCGAGATCCACGTGCTGAACGGCGCCTCGGCCGAGCTGCTCCCCGGTCAGGCCGTCGGCCTCGTCGGCCCGTCCGGTGCGGGCAAGTCGACGCTGCTGCACATAGCGGGCCTGCTCGAGTCGCCCGACCGCGGCCGTGTCCTCGTCGCGGGCCGCGACTGCGCCCGCATGAACGATGACGAGCGCACCCGCGTGCGCCGCGCCGAGATGGGCTTCGTCTACCAGTTCCATCAGCTCCTGCCCGAGTTTTCCGCGCTCGAGAACGTCGCGATCCCGCAGTTGATCCAGGGCCGCGCCAAGAGCGAGGCCAAGCGGCGTGCGCGCGAGATTCTGACGGCGCTCGGGCTCGGCGAGCGCGTCGACCACCGCCCGGCCGAGCTTTCGGGCGGCGAGCAGCAGCGCACCGCGATCGCGCGCGCGCTCGCCAACGGCCCGCGCCTCGTGCTCGCCGACGAGCCGACCGGCAACCTCGACCCGAAAACCTCCGAGCACGTCTTCGACGAGCTATTGGGCCTCATCCGGCGCACCGGCGTCGCCGCGCTCATCGCCACGCACAACTTCGAGCTTGCCCGGCGCATGCACCGCGTGCTGAGGCTGGAGCACGGCCGCCTGGTCGAGATTTCCCCGGCGACCGTCAGATAAGGATCGCGAGGGCACCATGCCCGGCCCAGTGTTCACCCCCATAGTCCGCGACCTGCCCGCTACGGTGCCGTTCGTCGGCCCGGAAACGCAGGAGCGCGCGCGGCGCGCCAAGTTCCGCGCCCGCATCGGTGCAAACGAGAGCGTGTTCGGTCCCTCGCCGAAGGCCATCGCGGCGATGCGCCAGGCCGCCGCCGACGCCTGGATGTACTGCGACCCGGAGAACCATGACCTGAAAGCGGCGCTCGCCCGCCACCACGGCGTTGCGCCGGAGAACATCGTCGTCGGCGAGGGCATCGACGCGCTGCTGGGCTACCTCGTCCGCATGACGGTCGAGCCGGGCAGCGCGGTCGTCACCTCGCGCGGCGCCTACCCGACATTCAACTTCCACGTCACCGGCTACGGCGGCCGGCTCGTGTTCGTGCCCTACAAGGCGGATCGCGAGGACCCCGACGCGCTGCTCGCCGCCGCCGTCCGCGAGCGGCCACGCCTCGTCTATATCGCCAACCCGGACAACCCGATGGGCTCCTGGCTTAGCGCCGATGAGCTGCAGCCACTGATCGACGGCATGCCCGACGGATCGCTGCTGCTGCTCGACGAGGCCTACTCCGATACGGCGCCCGCCGATGCCATGCCGCCGATCGACGTCGCCAATCCGTCGGTGCTCCGGCTGCGCACGTTCTCGAAGGCCTACGGCCTCGCCGGCGCCCGCATCGGTTACGCCATCGGTGCGGCCGAGGTGATCCAGAGCTTCGACAAGATCCGCAACCACTTCGGCGTCAACCGCATCGCGCAGGTGGGCGCGCTGGCCGCGCTCGGCGATCAGGCTTATTTGCGCGAGACCCTCGGAGGCATCGCCGCCGCGCGGGAGGAGATTGTCCGCATTGCCGCCACGAACGGCCTCGAGGCGCTTCCCTCGGCCACCAACTTCGTCGCCATCGACTGCGGCAGGGACGGCGCATTTGCCAAAGCGGTGCTGCAGCAACTCATCGCCGCCGACGTGTTCGTGCGGATGCCGGGAGTCGCGCCGCTCGACCGTTGCATCCGCGTCAGCGCCGGCACAGCGTCGGACCTCGCCGTGCTCGCCGACGCGCTGCCGAAGGCTCTCGCCGCGGCGCGGGGCTGAGGCGCGCTGCGTCAGCCACACCGGGCTGGGAGCCACTTCGCCAGGAGCGCAGGACCCGATAGCGGCGGGGATCGCCTACTCCTTCTTCTCCTTCCCGAACTCCGATGTGTCGCTCGCCGCAATCGCCCTTTCCACGACGGCAGGCGGATAGCTGTAGAGCGTGTCCATCAGCGCATGGATCTCCTCACCCGTCATCGGCTTGGTAAGGTCGATCCGCAATTTCTGCGCCTCCTCCAGGAACTCCTTGTCCTTCAGGACCGCATTGAAGGCGTCCCGCAGGATCTTCGCAATCTCCGGCTTGGTATTTGGAGGGAGCAGGAACGGCCGTCCCATCTGCTGGCGCGAGAACACGAGGTCGAGCACCTGCCGCTGTTCCTCCGTCTTGGCGAGGTCGAGGATGTTCGGCACGTCCGGAAATACGGGATGCTTGAACATGGCGAGCTGGATGAGCGGCGTTATCTGCTTCTTCTCGATCCAGTCCGGCCGGCTCGTGATCATGGAGGAATAGTGATAGCTGGCCGTGCCCTGCAGCTCGCCGCGCTCGATGGCAAGCGCAATCGCGCCCGTTCCGCTGTACCCCGAGATGATCTTGAACTTGGTGCCGATCACACGGTTGAGTACCAGCGGGAAGATGACGTTGCCCGACGTCGGCCCGCCGCCGCCGACCACCATCTCCTTCTCCATCAGGTCCTTGACCGACTTGAACGGCTGCGTGTTCCAGGCGAGCACGATGCCGACCTCGCTGTTGAGGCTGCCGATCCAGACGAACTTGCGCGGATCGAACCTGATGTTCTTGGTCTTGAAGAGCTGCGCTGTGGCGGTGCCGCCGCCGACGGTGCCGATCACGGTGCCGTCCTTCTCGGCTTTCTCGTAGATGTAGTTGGCGGCAACGAGCGTGCCGGCGCCCGGCATGTTCTGGACGACGAAGTTCGGCGCGCCCGGAATGTGCTTGCCCCAGTAGCGAGCCAGGAACCGGGCGTAGACGTCGTAGCCGTCACCGGCATTGCCGCCGACGACGATGGTGATGGTCTTGCCCTTGAAGTGCTCGGCGTCCTGAGCTGGAGCCGAGTGCGAGTTGAGCAGGCAGAACGCAGCAAGAGCCAGTCCTCTTGCCCACAATGAAACGCGCATGGGGCGTATCTCCCTCAGACGGCGCATGTCCTCCGACCGTTTTTCTTGTTGGCGTTAGCTCCCATCGCTCGAGGAGCTCCGCATGCCGACAGCCGATCACATCTGAGCAGCACGCGCAACACGTCGTAGCCGCTGTCAGGGCTCCACAATCATTGCGGATCGAGGGAGAGCGCGACCCGAAAGCCGCGGACCTGTGCCGCATGCGTGGTCGGATAGCGAAGGCGCGCGGTAACTCTCAGGTCCTGAATCGCATTGCGCCAGGAGCCGCCACGGGTAATGCGATGCGTGCAATCGCCCCTGCCATCCTCCAGCCACGGCGTCCCGTCTTCCGGAGCGCCGCTGTAGCTCGCATGCCAGCAGTCCTCGACCCACTCCCAGACGTTGCCATGCATATCGTGCAGTCCCCACGCATTCGGCTGATGCCGCCCCACCGGTGCAGCGCCATGGCCGAAATTGCTGTTGCACGATGCCTCCTTCCAGGCGAACCGCGTGCTCCCATCGGCAAACTTGGCGTAGTCGCACGCGCGCGTGTGCGTGTAGTCGCCAAAGCTCAAAGGTGTGGACGTCCCGGCCCGCGCGCCGTATTCCCACTCCGCCTCCGAGGGCAGGCGATAGCGCTTGCCTGTCTTCTCGCTGAGCCAGGCCGCATAGGCCTTCGCGTCGAGCCAGTTCACGCATGTTGCCGGGTGTGAGCCGGCTTGCGGATAGTGCGGATCGCGGAACGTGGTGCTCTTCCCCACCCACTGGTCCTGATCGAGGACGAAGACGTTGCATTGGCCGGCCGGATGGTGACCGGTTGCGTCGACGAATGCCGCGAACTCATCGACCGTGACCTCGAACCTGCCGATCGCAAATTGCCTCGCGATGCGCACGAGATGCTGCGGCAGCTCGACATTCCAGCGCTTCTTATCGGTCGGTGCGCCGCCCATCATGAAGAAGCCCTCGGGCAGCACGACCATCTCCGGGCAGAGATCGCAGTCCCTGAATGCCGGCCCCGACGGCTGCGCCGCCGCCGTTGCGGGGAGACCGTCCGACTGCGGCGCCGTAATCTCGCTCGAGCCTGTCGAGTGGGTGAGCAGATAGGGGCCCGCCAGGCCTCCAATGATCACGGCAAGCCCCGCTGCCACCCAGTGTCGAGACCGGGGCAGGCCTGCCGCGAGCCCGATGACAACGCCCTGGACGGCGCGCTCCTCCTTTGGAGGCAGAGCCTTGATCTCGTCATGCGGCGCACGACCGCCCCCCTGTCGATCGCCGCCTGAAGCAAAGGCCGGATCGACCTCCTCCACCTCGCCGATGAAGCGGAAGCCACGGCCGTGGATGGTACGGATCAGCCTCTGGGCCGATCCATCGTCGCCAAGCGCTTGGCGCGCCGAGCGAATCCGGCTGCTCAGCGTCGCATCCGAGACGATGCGGCCCTGCCATATTGCCTCGATGATCTCGTCCTTGCCGAGGGAGCGCTGTCTGTTGGCGATCAGCAGGACCAGCAGCTCGAAGACCTGCGGCTCGACGGGAACGAGGACCCCGTCGCGGCGTATCTCGTATCCCTCGGGGTCGACCAGATATGCGCCGATCCGATACGCCATGGGCTCCCTCGTCGACGGTCCGCGGCTGCCGGCAACTGCTTCGTCCCGGCGCTCTCCACGCGACGAAAGGAAACAAGACACCAAAAAGTAGTCAACGCCAAGGCATACGCGGCTGAGCAGGCCCTCGGCACCTAGGAACGATCCCAACCTCGGGCCGGTTTCTCGCCGCAACGCTAAAATCCACGAGCCCTACACGAAAGCTGCAGGCCGCCTGCAAGCACCGAGGCCCACTTCACGGTAGGTGTGCGCTGCGCATCTGCGCATCACCCCACGTGCAGCGGGTTGGCCGACATGATCATGAGCTCTCTCGCATACCGCTTTAGCCGGGCGCTCGCGCCGTGCTTGATGGAGATGGCAACGCTGATCGCGGCAGAATACGAGCGAGGGATGCTCGCCGCGTCCTACTATGATGCCCTGAGGGTTCGCGACCTCGGGGAGCTGCGCCGGCAGCGTATCGGTCCGGGCGGTGTGCCCCGTGCGGTCTTCGAGGCGTTCTACAGCGAGTGAACGACCCGGTTGTTGTGCGGCACCCGCTCCAAGAGGCTGCGGCGCGGCCTTGTGCGGGCCTACCGGCCGAGCTTGAAGTTCAAGCCCGCGCGGATCACGTCGATGTCGAGGTCGGCGTAGCCCAGGTACTCGATGCGTGCCGACATCCCGGGGCTGATATTCCCCTCGAGGCCGAGGCCGTAGACAAAGTCGGTTTCCGTGTCATCGTCGGAGAATGTCAGGCCCGGCACGCTGGCTTCAGCCGATGCGCCGACGATGCCGACTCCGGCGGTGGCATAGGCGAGCACTTGAGGGTCAACCAGGATGCCAAGGCGGCCGCGCAGCGTGGCCATCCAGTCGATCGACGCTTCGGCGTTTGCGCAACCTGCCAGCGGTACGCAGACCGTCTCCTCGACGCTGATGTCGGACAGCGATACATCGCCCTCCACACCCCAAACGATCTGCCCCGCCCCCTGCCAGTTGTAGCCGATCTGCGCACCGCCCAACACGCCGTCGGCGGAGCCGGACTCGCCGTAGCCCAAATGGACGCCGCCGTAGAGGCCGTGCCAATTGGAAGCGTATTGAGATGACGCCGGCCACGGGCCATTTGCGGACCCCGGCGTTGCCGCCCCCAAGCCAGCCAACACGGCAAATCCGAACAGAGCGTGGCGCAGATCCATGGCGAAGCTCCCCTCTTCACTTACCGCAGCACATCGGATGTGCGGCAAATCTGAACTTGGTCCCGCAACCACAACGAGTGAAGCAGCCGATTATGACGGGGCTAGGAAACCTCACCGGGAGGGCGTGTGACCTCAGCGTCGGCGAGCGCCAGGTCTCGAGTTCGAAACCATGGGCATATCAATGCGTTGCGAACTTGGCCCTTCTGCCGAAGTCGAGCAAATATGTAGTGCAGCAGCCACGCCCGCGAAGATATCCCGCTTCAGTCCCGATACCAGTCCAGCACCCGGAGAGCGCGCAGCGTGTTCCAGCGGCTCGCCCTGCCGACGCCGGCGTCCATCTCGACAGGGATTTGAACGCGAGGATCGGTGTAGGGGGCGCCCAGCGGCCATCGCCCGTTCTGGTGCCGCCGCTGCTCGACGATCGCGACCGCCTCGGCGACCCGCTGGTCGGGGCGGATGCTGGCGCTCCTCAGGTAGTCAAGCCCCCTGAGCACGTCGTAGTGCCACCTGGGCGGGAACGAGAAGCGCGTCCAGCGCTTGTTGATGACCTCGCCGGAGGACAGCCGCCTCAGCATGCGGCGCTCGAGCAGATAGTGCTCGGCACGCGCGCGGGCTTGGCTCAGCTCAGGTGTGGGACCGCGCGCCGTCTCGTATGCGAGCAGACCTTCCAGCACGCAGATCGTGGAGTGGAACGAGGAGCGCGTGCTGGGTGGCGCCTCGCAGTTCCAGCCGCCGTCCTCGAGCTGCTCGCCGAGCAGCCGCTCGAGCAGCCGGTCAACGGACGCCCCGAAACAGGCGCCCGCGGCCAGGATGCGTCCGTTGATGCACGCCTCGGTCTCACCGTCGAAGAACGGGCGCCCGTCGAGCTGGAACCAGGCAATGTGGTCCTCGACGCGGCCGATCGCCCTGCGGACCGGCTCGCTCGCCGGGTCGACGCCCATGTCCTTCAGAAGCTGAAGGACATGGAAGGTGGTCATCCAGCCGTGCCGGGTATCGTCGCCCCAGTCGCCGTTGGGCGTTTGCAGCTCGAACAGCCGGGCGCCCCACCCCTCTAACGCGACGCGCGAGCGCTCGGCGGCAACGGCCTCTGCGGGCTCGTGCGTGAGGTCGTGCATGACCTGCCATCGGATCGAAGGATCCGAGTCGAGCAACCACCTCGTAACTGCCGTCCGACTGGCCATCGGACCCTATCTCAACACGCGTGGCGGGCGAAATCGCGGCTGTCGGCGGCGCGATCGGGTCGCATGCGGCGGCCGTCACAAAGGCTGAGCCCGGCAGGAGTTGCCTCCGCCGGGCTCGCCCGATCCGGGGTCATGGAGCTTTGGGGTTTGCGGTCCTGCCTCTACGCATGTCCGAGCATTGCTCGCTCCCCGTAGGGATCGCGTTGGTCTGGGGCCCGCTGATTGCTCCACCCGATCCGATCAGGTGCTGCGGCCTACGGCTTCCCGCTCCCTTGTGCCAACCACTGCGTGCCGCCTGTTGTCCGCCAGGGGAGAACGGGACATCTCCCAGCCACTCCCGATCAACGCGAGACACATCCTCAAGCACTCACTTGCTCTCGAACGGCGCTGGCTCTCGGTGAGAGTGCAGGAGAGCAAGATCTAACGGCCGGCGTCGAAGTTGGTCGCCGCAGTCCGTGCCAAATTACAGCTTTTCGGGGATTTGCCGCGTCACCTGCCCGGAGACGGTCCTCTAGACAGGACCTGCGGCCTAAGCTGGCCCGGTGGGGACATTTTCTTAGACCTCCTTTCGAGGAATACTCAAAATGTGCGCTCGCCATTTGCGCATGTCAACGCCAATCGGTACCGCCCCCCGCCGCGAATCACGTCCGTTAACGGAATGTTTGCCTTGGCGCCCGACACTGCTGTCCGATGACTTATGTCTGGGCTGATCCGCCCGCGAGCTCTCGGCCATGCGCAAGATCGCACGCGCCCTCGGCGCATTGGGTGCAGGCACTGTAGTGCTTGTCCGCGCCGCCGCGGCCGCCAGCGAGAACGCACAGCCCGCCGGTCTCTTCGACGGCCTGCCAGCCTTCCTGCAGTCGGGCGAGTTCATGGCCGGCGTCATCGTCGGCGCGCTCATCGTCCACCTCGTCCACATGCTGTGGCTTGTGGGGCGGAAAGTGCTGATGCACACCTTCTTCTTCGGTCGGCGCACGCTGCAGTTGGGCGTCGTCGCCGCGATCCTCGGCGGACTGATCCTGCTCATCTGACGCAAGCGCTCAGCCGGCGACGAGGCCGCGCTTGCGCAGGAGCCCGTCCGTCGTCGGCATCCGTCCGCGAAAGGCGAGGTAGGCATCCTCCTCCTTCCGCAAGCCCCCGGCCGAGTAGACGAAGCGCCTCAGCCGCTCGGCAGTTGCCGGATCGAACACGTTGCCGGTCTCCCGGAACGCGGCGAACGCGTCGGCATCGAGCACCTCCGACCACAGATAGCTGTAGTAGCCGGACGAATAGCCGTCGCCGGCAAACACGTGGTTGAAGTGCGGCGTCCGGTGCCGCATCGCGATCTCCCGTGGCATGCCGATGCGCGCCAGCGTCGCCGCCTCCGTCGCCATCGGATCGGTGCCGGGCTGCGGCGGCTGCGCGTGGAACTCCATGTCGACCATCGCCGAGGCCAGGAACTCGACCGTCGCAAAGCCCTGGTTGAACGTCCGCGCTTTACGCAGCCGCTCGATCATTGGCGCCGGCATCGGCTCGCCGGTCGCGTAATGGCGCGCGAATTCGGCCAGAATCTCGCTCGTATCGATCCAGTGCTCGTAGAGCTGGGAGGGCAGCTCGACGAAATCGCGGGCAACCGACGTTCCCGACAGCGAGGGATAGGTGACGTCCGAGAGCAGCCCGTGCAGCCCGTGCCCGAACTCGTGGAACAGCGTGTG
>JBIOVC010000470.1:0-2866 GCA_044867545.1 Hyphomicrobiaceae bacterium
CCGCGATCGAGCTCCAGCGTCCATTCGGTGATGTTGTCGAGGAAATACCGGTCGTGCGTCACCAGCATGATGCAGCCGGCGTACTCCTTCAGGTAGCGCTCCAGCCATGCCACCGACTCCGCGTCGAGATGGTTGGTCGGCTCGTCGAGCAGAAGAATGTCGGGCTTGGAGAGCAAGAGCTTGGTGAGCGCCACGCGCCGCTTCTCGCCCCCGGAGAGATTGGCAACCGGACTGTCGCCGCCCGGACAACGGAGCGCGTCCAGCGCCTGCTCCACCTGCGCATCGAGGTCCCACAGGTTCTGCGAGTCGATCTCATCCTGCAGCTTGGCCATCTCCTCCGCCGTGTCCTCGGAGTAGTTGGCCGCGATCTCGTTGTAGCGATCGACGAGCGCCTTCTTCTCGGCGACGCCCTCCATCGCATTGCCGAGCACGTCCTTGTCCGCGTCGAGCTCCGGCTCCTGTGGCAGGTAGCCGACGCGAATGCCCTCGGCCGCCCACGCCTCACCAACGAAGTCCTCGAGCTCGCCGGCCATGATCTTCAAAAGCGTTGACTTGCCGGCGCCGTTGAGCCCCACGACGCCGATCTTCGCGCCGGGGTAGAACGACAGCGAGATGTCCTTCAGGACTTGCTTGCCCCCCGGATAGGTCTTGGAGAGCTTGTGCATGTGGTAGACGAATTGCGGGTTCGCCACGGGCGGTCCTCACGCTGCAGATCAATGGGGATTGCCGCGCCTTTTAGCGGCAAGCGGCCTCGGCCTCAAGCCGACCGAGGGCTCGCGCGACAGTCCAACGCGACCACGCCTGCCTATTGAGGCGATACTCTCCGCCGACTACAGTCCGCCGCCAGGCATCATCCGGGGGGAGGGCACGTCGCCCGACAAAGCATGGCGCAGGGCATATTCAAGGGGCTCGCCCTCTACTTCGACGACATCGCCCGCATGCTGGCGGCCGCTGGCGGTGCGGGCGCGATACTCGAATATCTGGTGATCGTGCTCGCCGTCCTCAACGTCTTCAAGGGTCCACTCGTGCTGATCGGGCTCGCGCTCTGGCGCGCCAAGTGGGGCCTACCCTCCGAGCAGATCGGCCGCGGCAGGGCGTTCGCCACCGGCGTATTCACGCTGTTCGACTGGACCGACTGGAGCATCACAATTCCGCGCGTGCTCGCGGCGGTGCTCGTCGGTGGGATCTTTCTGAAGCTCTACATGATGCTTTCGTCCCGCCTCGAAGAGCACGGGATATAGAGCGGCCCGGCGCGCTCAGCCCCACCTGGAGCGCTCCCACGGCCCGCCGTTGTACCAGGCGCGCCGTCCGGCAGGGCCGGCTGCGGGTGAGGGATCGAGCATCCCGAGCAGCACCAGCCCGGCGATGAACCCGCCGATGTGCGCCCACCATGCGATGCCGCCACCGAGCGCCGGCAGCATCAGCTCGCTCGTTCCCTGCAGGACCTGCATGAAGAACCAGATGCCGGCAAACAGCAGCGCCGGGATGTCGAAGAACAGCGGGATGACGACGATCAGCACCAGCACGCGAATCCAGGCGAACGGAAAGCGCACGGCATACGCCGCGATGACACCGGCAATCGCGCCCGAGGCGCCGACCACCGGCACCGCGGAGGTCGCGTTGAAGACCGCGTGCGTCACCGAGGCCGCGATCCCGGCGAGCAGGTAGAGCACGCCAAACCGGGCGTGGCCGAGCCGGTCCTCGAGCGCCGGCCCGAAGATGTAGAGCGTCCAAAGGTTGAGGATGATGTGCAGGAACCCGCCGTGCAGGAACGTGTTGGTCACGAACGGCGTGACGTCGCCGCGCTCGAGCCCGACACGGGCTCCCCACGAGCCGCTGAAGTAGCGCAGCGGCACCAGCCCATACTCGTAGATGAACGCCTGCAACGCGTTGGGGCCGAGCGTCAGCTGGTGCAGGAACACCGCGACATTGAGCCCGATGATCGCCCACACGACCACCGGCAGGCGGGTACGGCTGACGTTGTCGTAAAGCGGAAACAGCGTGCGGCTCGCATCGAGTTGTCTTGCGCCGCTCCTCGCGAGCGGCTCTAAAGACATGGGAACGAGCAGCTCCGCGCTCAAGTTCCATCGCCTCGAGACCGGATCGCATGACCGGAAAGCACCTCCTCTACTTCGCCGATCCGATGTGCTCCTGGTGCTACGGATTCGCACCGGTGATTGCCGGCCTCAGCGAGCATTTCGGTGCCCGCCTGCCAGTCGAGCTCGTGATGGGCGGCCTGCGTGCCGGCAACACCCGGCCGATGGCCGACAACGACAAGCGGACCATCCGCCAGCACTGGGAGCACGTGCATCAGGCGAGCGGCCAGCCGTTCGACTTCTC
This sequence comes from Hyphomicrobiaceae bacterium, assembly GCA_044867545.1. Classification (GTDB taxonomy): domain Bacteria; phylum Pseudomonadota; class Alphaproteobacteria; order Rhizobiales; family Hyphomicrobiaceae; genus DATLZB01. Next base: position 2,341 of record JBIOVC010000470.1, read on the forward strand.
GTTCTTCGATCGGGAAGGCTTCGTCTATGACACCGAGCCGGCCTGCCGCGCCGTCGTGACCATGCGGCTCCTCAACCCCAATGTGGCGCTCACCTTCATGAAGCGCGTCCAGCAGGCGTTCTACGCCGAGAACCGCGATGTCACCTCGGCCGAGGTGCTGTCCGACATCGCCGGCGAAGCGGGCATAGATCGCGACGGATTCCTCACGGAGATGCAATCGACGGAAGCACGCAACGCCACGTTCCGAGATTTCCTTCTGGCGCAGGAGGCCGGCGTCCAGGGGTTTCCAACGGTTCTCGCCGGCACGAGCGATCAGGACTATGCCCTCGTCACCCGCGGCTACCGTCCGATCGATGGACTTGTCGAGGCACTCGAGGGCTGGCTCGCGGCCCCGGCCGCTCATCCCGAAGTGGACTCGTAGCTTCCGCGACCCGCACCTTCACCAGAACAGCCGCCACAGCGGGTTGGAGATGCCGGTGAAGAAATACATGCCGAGGCCGATCGTGAAGATCAGCCAGCCGTAGAG
>JBIOVC010000471.1:0-8217 GCA_044867545.1 Hyphomicrobiaceae bacterium
GCCGACAGGTCGCCGGGCGAGTTCTACCAGCTCGATCTCGAGATGAGCTTCGTTACGCAGGACGACGTGTTCGCGGCCGTCGAGCCCGTCATGCGCGGCCTGTTCGAGGAGTTCGGCAAGGGCAGGCCGGTGACGGCCAAGTTCCCGCGCATCGCTTACGACGAGGCGATCCAGAAGTACGGCTCCGACAAGCCGGATTTGCGCAACCCCATCGAGATGCAGGACGTAACCGAGCACTTCCGCGGCTCGGGCTTCAAGGTCTTCGCCGGCATGATCGAGAAGGACCCGAAGGCACGCGTATGGGCGATCCCTGCGCCCGGCGGAGGCTCCAGAGCCTTCTGCGACCGCATGAACGGCTGGGCCCAGAAGGAAGGCCAGCCGGGGCTGGGCTACATCTTCTGGCGCAAGACCGGATCGGGGCAGCAGGAAGCCGGCCGGGACGTCACCAAGGCCGGTAAGAATCCGGCCGAGTACGTGCCCACGCTGGAGATCATCGAGGCCGCCGGCCCAATCGCCAAAAACCTTGGCCCCGAGCGCGCAGAGAAACTGCGCGCCCAGCTCTCCCTGGGCGATGGCGATGCCGTGTTCTTCGCCGCGGGCAACCCGGCTAGGTTCACCAAGTTTGCGGGCGAGGCGCGCACCATGATCGGGCGCGAGCTGAAGCTCGTCGACGAGGAGCGCTTCGAGTTCTGCTGGATCGTCGACTTTCCCATGTACGAGTGGAACGAGGAGGAGAAGAAGATCGACTTCTCTCACAACCCGTTCTCCATGCCGCAAGGCGGGCTCGCCGCGCTCGAAGCCGCGAAGTCGAACGAGGACCTGCTGAGGGTCAAGGCCTTCCAGTACGACATCGTCTGCAACGGGGTGGAGCTGTCGTCAGGCGCGATCCGCAACCATCTGCCCGAGGTGATGGAGAAGGCGTTCGCGATCGCCGGCTACGACCGGAGCGTGCTCGAATCGAAGTTCGGCGGGATGCTGAAGGCGCTGCAGTACGGCGCGCCGCCGCACGGCGGTATCGCGCCCGGCATCGACCGCATCGTCATGCTGCTCGCCGGCGCCACCAACCTGCGCGATGTCATCATGTTCCCGATGAACCAGCAGGCGCAGGACCTGCTGATGGGCGCGCCGAGCGAGGTCACGCCGAAGCAGCTCCGCGAGCTGCACATCCGCCTCGCGCTCCCCGACAAGGGGACGTGACCGCCGCGGCTCTAGGCTAGCGGATCCTCAGCTCGTTGCCGCGGTTGTTCTGCTCGAACCAGAAATCGATGGTCGCTTCGCGCAGCGTGTCGCGGCAGTCGCCGGCGCAATCGATCCACGAGCCGCCGGGCAAACGCACCTCGCGGCCCCACTTGCCCGGCCGGGTCGGCGCGGAGATCGTGTTGACGGAATAGTCGCTGTGCGCCGTCACCCACTGGTAGCCGTCGGCCGACTTGCCCGCACGCCTGGTCGCCGCATCGGCGGAAGCCGCCAGACCCCCAGCTAGCATCCCCGCGAGCGCCATCGCTGTGCCGGCACGCCGCAGCCAGACTGTCATGGGAGCCTCCTCAGCCACTCTTCGGACATCCCCGAAACCTAGTGATCGGCCGGGGCCTTAACCAAACACAAATGCTTGAGGACCGCGCGGGAGGGCCGCCATGAGAGGGACCGAAGGATGAACTGGAGGGGGCAGCTCTTCCTCTACTGCGAGCGGGGCGCCAACGCTGCGTTCTGGGCCGAGCCGCTCAACGCGCTGAGCAACGCGGCATTCCTGATCGCGGCAGTGGCGGCACTCATGGTCTGGGTGCGGGCCCCGCGAGGTGAGCGCGGTCTGGTCGAGCTCGTTCTCATCCTGCTCGCCGCGATCATCGGCATCGGCAGTTTTCTGTTCCACACGCTCGCAACGCGGTGGGCGTCGCTCGCAGACACGCTGCCGATCACGGCATTCATGCTGTCATATCTCGCCTATGCCATGCTGCGTTTCGTGCGCCTGAGCTGGCTCTTCACGGGCGTGCTGCTCGCCGCGTTCGTCGCTGCGATGATGGCGGCAGGCAGCATGCGATGCGGCGGGGGATCGTGCCTCAACGGCTCGCTCGGCTATGTGCCGGCGCTGGTCGCGCTCGGGCTTACCGGCGCGGTTCTCAGAGGGCAGGGCCATGCGGCCGGCCGCTACCTGCTTTGGGGCACGGCACTCTTCGCGGTTTCTCTCACGCTCCGCACGTTGGACCGCATGATCTGTCCGTGGACGGTGATCACCGCGAGTGGCCCGATCGGCACGCACTTCGCGTGGCACCTGCTCAACGGCTTGCTGCTCTACCTGCTGCTCGCCGCCGCGATCCGGCACGGCCGAGCCGACTAGTCTGACTGTGGCCGAACGACCACAGCACGCGCCAGGCTCATTGTTCACATTTTCCCCTTAATGAGCCGATACGTTGGCGACTTGACTGGGCGCGCCGGGCGGGGGCATGCCGAGAGGGAATGTCCCCACGAAGACAGCACATTGGCGCGGTGACCAGAGTCTTGAGATCAAGTTGCATCATACCGGTCTACGTGGTGAACCTCGACAGGCATGTCGAGCGCTGGGCCCATATGCAGGCGGAGGCCGCTCGCATCGGCCTTAATGTCGAACGCGTTGCCGCGGTCGATGGGCTCGAGGTTCCAGCCAGGCTGCGCTCCAGGTTCTTCGACGCGAACGGCCGCAATCCCTCGCATTTGTTGCCGGGCGAGATCGGCTGCTACGCAAGCCACCTTCTCGTCTGCCAGGCGATCGTGGATCGTGGCCAGCGGTACGCTCTGGTGCTCGAGGACGACGTCGTTCTCAAAGGCGATCTCTTGGAGACACTGGAGACCGCCTTGGCGGAGTTGCCGAAGGGCTGGGATATCGTCCGCCTCTCCAGCCTGACAGATCGTCCCGTGATGAGCGTTGCAGCGCTCGGGCATGGCCGTCACCTCGTCCGCTACTCGCGGCTGCCGAAACGTACCGGTGCGCAACTCATTAGCCTGGCGGGCGCGCGCAAGATCTTGGAGCCGGGGCTCCGTGTCCGGCCGATCGATGCCGATCTTCGGTACGGCTGGGAGCTCGGTCTCGACAGCTACGGTATCTATCCGGTGGTCGTGCAGCAGACCAACAAGTTCGGCTCCGCAATCAGGGGCAATGCAAACCGCAGCGCGCTGCGGGGGAGGCGATGGAAGCGGCCCACGATCGGCAGTCGCATCCGCGGGTTGGCGCATACGTTCGAGAAGCTGACTGCCAGGGGAACGCTCGCCTGCCTCGGGCGCAATTTAGGGCGCTACTTCCTCGGCGGCACCGCCGGTCCGCCAATTGTGATCAGTGCTCGGCGGGCGCAGGAGGCAGCGGCGTTGACCAGCCCGCTGAGCGGAGCTTCCGCGGCGCCCTGGGTCGAGGGAACGGCGGCCGCAAAGAACGTGACCTGGAAGAACGTGAGCTGACTGAGGCCTCGGCTATTTCTTGACGATGTGCAGCCTGCTCATCTGGCGAAAGTCGTAGCCGCCCGCCTTGTCGGAGAAGTACTCGTCCACGGCGCGCTTACACCCCGACCAGGCGTAGTAGTCATCGATCACCAGAATGCCGCCGGGCACCAGGTTCGGCTCGATCCGGGCGAGGCACGTCATCACCGACTTATGCCAATCGCCATCTATGTGCGCTAGCGCGACGGGCTCGCCAACGCGCAACACGTCCTCGAAGAGGCCCTTGACGAGGTGGACGTTGTTCTCGCGGAGCGGAAGCCCGTGGCGGTGGAAGTTCCGGATGACCTCCTCATACAAGTTCTCGCGATAGCCGTAGTACCGGCTACCCGCGATGCCCTTGGACTTTCCGCTCGCGATGATGCGATAGCGTTCGTGGGCGTCCTCGCCGTCGCGAGCGGATGGAGGGGGGATCATCCCGAAGGCGTCAAATACGTGGAGCGGCCTCTCGGGCGATTTCGCGCTGGCGATCACGATCGCGGACCCGCCGAGCGCGCATCCCGCCTCAATGAGGACGCCCGGCAGGCCATGAGCCTCGATCCTTCGGACGCAATCATAAAGCTCTTCTAGCGCCCTCGTCCCGAGGTACGTGAGGCCGCCATCGCGGACCTGGCGCACGATCAGGGGAGGCGGGGCGCCGAGACGCAGCATCCCACGCAAGCGTCGACCAAAGAACCTCATCGGGCAGATCCATCGCTCACGTGTCTCATCGGTCGAGGCGCGCGACGCTCTCTCTTATGAAGGACACGATCGGCACTGCAAACCGTGAAACATCCAACGGCTCCGGATCCCAATCGATCGCTCGCGTAAGCCATGGCCACGGGTCCTTGTGAAACGGCCTGTACATAGGCAGCCCGATCGCGCTCAGGATCGATGTCCGCTCCTCCTGCGGCCCGATGAAGATCGTTGGAATTCCCATCGCCAGTGCCGGCAACGCGCAATGCAGACGCGAGGTGACGATCAGCCGCGCGTTTGCACAATAGTAGTCGAGGAAAGCCTGAGCGTAGGCGAGGCGGGTTTCCGTCGGACAGTCCATCATTGAGTGCGTGACGGGAACACAGCCGTTGCGGACTCGCGATGGCATGCCGAAGCGGTCGCAGTCGACGAGGACGACCTGTCCGCCGGTGGGCGCACGTTGCCTGCGCGGAAACGTCAGGGTCGGACAGTAGCTCACCCACGTCTTGACGCCCCATGCATTCAGCACGTTCGCGGTTCGTTGATCGCGGCACCCGATCGGCTCGTGCGCTTTGAAATAGTCGGCGTGGCGCTTGTAGGCGGCGGCTGTCTTCTCCGTCATATGAAAGCCGACGAAGACCGGGTGGATCTGCGGCGCCGGCGGCCAATTGGACGGCTCACGGCTGAACCAGCCGTTCATGACCAGGATGGTCTCGGGTCCCGTGTACTCGTTGAGGGCGTCGCGAGGGATGTACTGATCCACCCGGGGCAGGTGCTGCGTCACGGCCAAGGTCTGAATGGGGTCTCCGACATTCCGGGACACCGTGTAGGTTAGAGCCGATATCAGCACGCAGCTTCGCTTCCGTCGGTTTTGCTGGTTTCTCGCCCATGCCCCAGGTGCGATAGCAGCCAAACCTAATCACTTTCCTCGGTGAGGGCCAAGCCCAAGCGCCCGATTGCTCCTCGGGCTGACGACTGCCCGTCTCGGGCGATTGCGCTCGACACGGCCGGCGCGCATAAAGGCGAATTGTGGCGGACGTGGTGGAACCGGTAGACACACAGGACTTAAAATCCTGAGGCCCTAGCGCCGTGCGGGTTCGAGTCCCGCCGTCCGCACCATTCCGGTGCGCCAGGAGCGTCGAGAGCAAGGACTACGAGAAGGAAACGAGCCCCGGCGCGAGGCGCCAGGGCTCGACGCAACACCAGTCGTCGGAGGGGCGTGATCCGGGTGACTGGTGCACCCGGTGTGCACGCCACTATTGGTACTTCATGACCTGGATGAGCGCCGGCCCGAGAATGACGACGAACAGGACCGGCAGGAAGAACACGATCATCGGCACGGTCAGCTTGGGCGGAAGCGCAGCAGCCTTCTTCTCCGCGTCCGACATGCGCATCTCGCGGTTTTCCTTGGCCATCACTCTCAGCGCCTGGCTCACCGGCGTGCCGTAGCGCTCGGCCTGAATGAGCGCTGTCGACACCGCCTTGATGCCGGCAATGCCGGTGCGCAGTCCGAGGTTCTCATAGGCCTGCCTGCGCTCCTGCAGGTAGGACAGCTCGGCAGTCGTCAGGCTCAGCTCCTCGGCAAGCTCCAACGACTGAATACCAATCTCCTTCGACACCTTGCCGAATGCCGCCTCGATCGACATGCCCGCCTGCACGCAGATGAGCAGCATATCCAGCGCATCGGGGAATGAGCTCTTGATCGACTGCTGTCGGCGCTGAACCAGGTTTTGCAGGAACATGTTGGGCAGATAGAAACCGAGGAAGCCGGCGCCCACTGCCATCATAGCCTTGAGGATCGGCGGATAGGTCAAATGGGGCATCGGGTCATGGAGCAGCCGGAACGTCGGCCCGAGGCGGTGCTGGTCGACGAACTGGACGATCGAGACCAGCTCCTCGAGCCGACGTTCCGGCTGCTCCATGACCATCAGATCCGCGAGCCCGACAGCGGCCGAGTCGTCGGCTATCGCGACCTGGATCGCATCGGACGAACGCTGGCGCCCATCCTCGTCCGCCGCCAGAAGGCGGAGGTGCTGCAACAGCTCCCCGAGCGTCTCGAGAAGAACCTCTTCATCTCCATGACGCCCGAGCAGTGGCGCCACCACGAAGAGAACCGGGAGCTGGTCGTCCGGCTGGTCGCCAAGTGGAGGCGATACCGATTCCTCGCCGAGGCCGACCAGCGGCGCCTGATGATCGCCCTCCAGAACATGCGGATGTCGTGCGACAGCACCTATCTGCTCGACGGCCGGACCGACTTCGGCGCCAAGAGCGAGGAGCTCGTGACCCTGGTCGACGAGCTGTTCGAGCGGCCCGAGGTGAAGGTGGTGATCTTCAGCCAGTGGGTGCGCATGCACGAACTCTTGATCCGTCGCTTCGAGGCGCGGAAGTGGGGCTACGTGCTCTTCCACGGCGGGATCGACTCCAGGCATCGCGGTCGCCTCGTCGATCGCTTCCGCGAAGACCCCCGCTGCCGGTCGTTCCTCTCGACCGACGCCGGCGGAGTTGGCCTCAACCTGCAGCACGCGTCGGTGGTCGTGAACGTGGACTTGCCGTGGAACCCCGCGGTGCTCGAGCAGCGGATCGGCCGCGTCCACCGCCTCGGGCAGACGCGCCCGGTGCGCGTGGTCAACCTCATCGCGCAGGGGACCATCGAGGAAGGCATGCTCTCGCTCCTCGGCTTCAAACGCTCGCTGTTCGCGGGCGTCCTCGACGGTGGCGACACGGAGGTCTTCCTCGGCGGGAGCCGGTTGGCGCGGTTCGTGCAAACGGTCGAGAAGGCCACGGCGAAGGCCGGCGCTCCGCCGGCGGGTTCGGAGGAGGCGCCTGGCGAAGAGGACCGGGAGGCCGTGGCGGGATCACCGACCGTCGATGACGGTGACGACGAAGGGCCAGAGAGCGCGCCGAACGGTGCAACCGCCCCGGGGCAGCCGGACGGTCCGCTCCAGCGGCTCCTCGAGAGCGGCGTGGCGCTCCTCACCGAGCTCGCCCGCGCCGCGCGTGCCCCCGTGGGCGAAGGAAGCCACGCCGCTCAGGGGCCGCTGCAGGTCGTGCGCGATGCGAAGACGGGCGAGACGTTCGTCCGCGTACGGGTTCCCGACGCGGAGGTGCTGAACCGAGCCGTCGAGGCGGCCGCGGGGCTCTTGGAGAGCTTCAGGCGCGAATCGCGCTGATGGGGAGCGTCGCGTCAAGGCGCGATGCGTGCCCATCAGGGCCGTGAACGCGCGGAGCCGAAGGAGCCGCGCGCCCGTCGCCTCTTTGCTTCCTCGATCGTTCGGAAACGCTGGACGCCGCTCCGCCCGTGGAGCGCTGGAGCCGACCGCAGCTCCGCCAAATGCTTCATCCGAACCAGGATCGCTGGGTCGCCGGCGGGCAGCCAGAGCGCCCGGCGCGCCTCCTCGAACGTGCGGAACTTCTGGACTCCCATCAGTCGTCGCGGAGGGCGAAACTTCGCCTTCAGGTCGGCCGCGTCGGCGTGGTCGATCGGCCGCAACGTGTCCTTCTTCATCCGGTAGACTCCGTGAAGCGCGGAATCCCGTGCAGATTGACCGCCTGTCCGCCGAAGAGCACGTAGCGGACCCTCTCGTCCTCGAGCGCTCGAAGGAGGTCGGACAGCCGGTCGAAAGCCGATGGCACAGCCGCTCGCAGGATAGCGCGTGGTCTGGCGCGTTGACAGCGATGAGGGCGATGGAAACGTCGGCATCATGCGAAGCCCGGTCCGCGCCATTGCCCTACCCGACCTCCGGGACCTGGCTTGCGGGGCACTACCCCGGCTGGCCGCAGAGTGGTAGGCAGCCGGTAGACGGATGCACGGAGGAAGGGGCATAGGGCTTGCAGTCGCGGTGCTTCTCGTCGCCGCGATGCCGCCAGCCGCGCGGGCGGACACGCCTTGGAGCATCGGGGCGGCGAAGGTCGATACCACGCCGCCCGCCTTCGACGCCGCGCAGGATCTCCAGGACTTCCCCGAGGTCGACACCGCCCGTGGGATCACCTGCCCGCGGGACATCTACAACGGGCCGCGCCTGTGGCGGTTCGAGGAGCCCTACCAGGACACCGACGGCTCCGGCGACTTCAACTACCCGA
>JBIOVC010000472.1:0-5036 GCA_044867545.1 Hyphomicrobiaceae bacterium
CCGGCATTGAGGACAGCGCTGAGCGCGATGTCGAAGATCCAGGCCGTGAGCACGACCAGCAGCCACATGTCGAGGACCGAGTGCGGCCGGCGCAACCACACCAACACCAGCGCGACGGCACTCAGCAGCCAAACGCTCGCCACCACGAAGATCATGGCCGGCGTGTAACTGTTCCCGTCCATGATCGGCGGCAGCGCATCCTGGCCGGCCGTCGCCAACGCCGTGAGCGCGCCGGCCGCCGCCGCCGTCGCCGCCACGCTGCCCAGCACGAGAAGTCGGCTGTCGCCCTCCGGCAGGGCTCTCTCCTCCACCGGACGGCGGTTCAATGCATAGGCGATCACCAGCAGCGGAAACCCCGCGTGCCAGAACATGTAGAGCCAGGCGGTGCTCTGCGGGCCGGCGCCGAGCAGGCCCGTCGGCGCGAACAGGCCCGGAAACGTCAGCGCATGCGCGACCGCGAGCAGTGCCGTGAACAGGTAGCCGCTCGCCAGGTAGAGCAGCGGACGTAGGCGCAGCACGTGGAACTGGCTGTACATGAACACGGCGGTGATCAGGTCGTTGATGACCAGCGCCGTTTCATAAAGCGCGATGAACCCCGGCCAGGGTGGGAGCGGCGCCTTGGCGAACGGCGCTATCACAGCGAACGCCGCAACCGACACGGCGAGCACTGCGACCGCGGCCAGGCGCTCGCCTTTGCTTGGACGCATCGTGGAGAGCGACAGGAAACCGTCGTCGGGGCGCACGGTGGACATGGGCGCTGGGCCTTCCCGGATCCGGGGCCGTGCCGCCGCACGTTCATCGGCCAGCCGCCGGACTGCAGTCGGGCGATCAATGCGCCGAAGAGTTTAACCGCCGCTTCAGCAATTCCGAAAAGTTCGAGCCAATGGAGCACGGTAAGAGTAAGGGGACCCGCGGGTCCCCTTAAGGCATGCTGGCCAAGATGAAGTGCCGGGGATAAATCCCACTATTGTTCAGGCCGCGACGTTCTCGTCGCCGGGATCCCGCAGCACGTAGCCGCGTCCCCATACCGTCTCGATGTAGTGCTTGCCGCCGGTGGCGGTCTGCAGCTTCTTGCGGAGCTTGCAGATGAAGACGTCGATGATCTTGAGCTCAGGCTCGTCCATGCCGCCGTAGAGATGGTTGAGGAACATCTCCTTGGTGAGCGTCGTGCCCTTGCGGAGCGAGAGCAGCTCCAGCATCTGATATTCTTTGCCGGTCAGATGAACCCGCTGGCCGTTCACCTCCACCGTCTTAGTGTCGAGGTTGACCTTGAGGTCGCCGGTCTCGATCACCGACTGGGCGTGGCCCTTGGAGCGGCGCACGATGGCGTGGATACGGGCGACCAGCTCGTCCTTGTGGAAGGGCTTCGTCATGTAGTCGTCGGCGCCAAACCCGAGGCCGCGGACCTTGTCCTCGATGCCGGCAAGTCCTGACAGGATCAGGATCGGGGTCGAGACCTTGCTAACGCGCAGAGTCTTCAGCACCTCGTACCCGCTCATGTCGGGCAGATTGAGGTCGAGCAGGATGATGTCGTAGTCGTAGAGCTTGCCGAGATCCACGCCCTCCTCGCCGAGGTCGGTGGTGTAGACGTTGAAGCCCTCCGACTGCAGCATCAACTCGATGCTTTGTGCCGTCGCGCTGTCATCTTCGATCAGAAGGACCCTCATGCTTGCCTCTTTGTCCCCGGCCTGGCCCAGGCCTGCTGCCCCGTGATGTGACGGCACGCGACACGCACCCGCAACCGATGGACTAAAATCTAACTGCCAGGTGTTAACAAAACCTAAGAATGTCTTTCAGTACGCACCACTTGGAATCAAACGGCCGGACTCACGGAACCTCGAGCCCCGCCCGTCCGGCGCACTGGCCAGCCCGACGCACGGCCGCGGCCCCGCCAGCCGGCAGGCACCGTCAAGCCATCGGCTGGCTCGCACCACCACGATCCATGTGTGAACCCAGGCGCCTGCAGAACCACAAACCGTCTCCTATCGGCCCCCACCGATTGAACGGTCCCCCGGTTCGCCCCCGCACGCGGCGCGAATCAACAGCTAACAGAATTCGCGGCCGAACCCTAGAGTCCTCACGAGAAATTTTTCCTGCGATAACGGAACGTTCGCTAACTTGCCATTGTAAATTGTTTTACTGCAACTTAAACCATAATCGGCACACTGCGGTTTAACCCGGAATGGTCGGCTGCAGCGCGAGGCTCCCATGTGGCTGGCCCTGCTGCAACACGAACTGTGGCCGATCGAGGCCGCCCGGGGCTGCAAGTTGGCACGCTTCTTGTTGAGCGTCCGCCGACAGTTCGAGCATGTTAGGGGTATCGAACATGAGGTCACGGGAAACTGCGCTCCGATCCAAGCGGTTCGAGGCCGACGAGAAGGCGCGCAAGGTGCAGGCCCTCGAGCAAATGATCCACGACTTCGAGCAGATGGCCTCCGACCTCGAGCGGCAAGTCCACGCCGAGGAGGAGCGGACGGGCGTCCGCGACCGGTCCCATTTCGCCTACTCGACCTTCGCCAAGGCCGCCAGTCTTCGCCATGAGAACCTGCTAGCCTCGATCCTGGGGCTGAGGTCGAAGCTTGCCGATGCCGTCCGCGAGCGGGACGAGGCTCAGGCCGAGATCGCCGCCTCCGAGTCGGCCGAGGCCGTGGATGCGGACCGCGGCCGGCGCCGGGCCGACCGCATGACCGGCAGCGTCTCGCTGCGCTAGACGACCGCCAACTCGGGCCTTGCCCGGGTTCCCCGCGTCCCCGACCGCCTCCCAACCGCCGTACTTGCGTCCTCTGCTGGCGAGAATCGTGCTTGCTCTTGCGCCGGAGCGGGCCGCGTGACATGTCGTCCAGCCGCGAGGGGAGCCGAACGCCGGGCCATGCCGCACCGACGAGCCATCCATCTGCCGCCGGTGCTCGGTCTGGCGCTGGCGCTCGCCGCCTGCGGCGGTGGTCCTTCCCTCAGTGCGTTGCAGATGCCTCCTGCTGAGACGACGCCGGCCGCGCAGTCGGACACCCTGCAGATCAGCACCTCCGAGGCCTACGCACGGATCGCGCAAGGCGCAAATTCCTGCTGGTTCGGAGCGCGCGGCCGGCTCAACGGCCGCTACATCTTCCACGCTGACGCCGCTCCGCCCGCCCGCGGCGGCGCCGTCGAGATCGTCGTTCACGAGCGCGTCTACGACCAGCCGAAGCCCTGGGGCTACAAGGCCTTCCGCGTCGCGCTGACGAAGGGCAGCGGCTATACGAGCGTCGGCGTCGAGAACCTCAGGATGCCCGAGGAGACCGCGCGCCAGATGCGCGCCGAGGTGCTGGCCTGGGCGCACGGCTCGCAGAGTTGTATGGGAGGCAATGTCGCAGCCGATCCGGGCTGGATGGCCACAACGCCGGTAACCGCCGTTGCCCCGCGCCGCTGAGGCGGCGCCGGAGGTCCGAGAAGCTCTCCAGAGAAATTCTGTGGCTTTACTCGCGGTAGTCCTGGATGCGCGTCGCGCGCAGGCCCGGCAGGCCGTGCTTGTCGATCGACCGCTGCCAGGAGAGGAATTCGTCGACCGTCAGCTTGTAGCGGTCGCACGCCTCCTCGAGACTGAGCAGTCCGCCGCGAACCGCGGCGACCACCTCGGCCTTGCGGCGGATCACCCACCGCTTGGTGTCGCGCGGCGGCAGATCTGCCACCGTGAGCGGACTCCCATCGGGACCTATGACGTAGCGCACACGGGCGCGAATGTTGCTCTCGGCCATGATACTCTTGACACGCTCTCTGACCAGCCCAGAAGATACTTAGCGCGGCTTAACTTCGTTCTAAGCGTCTCGGTAAATTTAGCATGACAACCTGTCCTGCTTGATCGAACGACTATTCTTAACCTTTCCGTTTGCTGCGGTTAACAAAGCTAACGGGTTGGTTAATGTGTCTCAGTCTAGGATAGTATCTGAGACATCTGGCACAGCCTGAGGTTGATCCGGGTTCCCCCGTTCCGCCCGCCGGCCTTGCCGCTGCCGGCCCCAGACGCCTATGGTGCCGCCCGCTCCAACCCTCAATTCATGGCCCGTGCCAACCGGCGGGCCGTGCGACCGTTGCAGATCGATCGATGACCGAGAAGACGTCCACACCGCTCTACGCTGGCCCGCCGGCCGAAGGCGCTCCGCGCCGGCGGATCGTCGTCGCCATGTCGGGCGGCGTCGACTCTTCCGTTGCAGCCGCACTCCTCGCCCGCACCGGCCACGAGGTGATCGGCATCACCCTCCAGCTCTACGACCACGGCGAGGCAACCGGCCGTAAGGGGGCTTGCTGCGCCGGCCAGGACATCCACGACGCCAGCCGCGTCGCCGACCACCTCGGCATCCCCCACTACGTGCTCGACTATGAGCGCCGCTTCGAGCAGTCGGTCATCGAGTCCTTCGCCGAAAGCTACCTCGCCGGCGAGACCCCGGTCCCCTGTATCGCGTGCAACCGCGAGATCAAGTTCCGCGACCTGCTGGCAACCGCCCGAGAGCTCGGCGCCGACCTGTTGGCGACCGGCCACTACATCGATCGCCGCGACGCCCCCGGCGGCCCGGCGCTCTATCGCGCCTCCGATCCCGAGCGCGACCAGAGCTACTTCCTGTTCGCCACCACTCGCGCCCAGCTCGAGCACCTGGCCTTCCCGCTCGGACGCATGCTGAAGAGCGAGGTCCGCGCGCTCGCCCGCGATTTGCTGCTCCCCGTCGCCGGCAAGAGCGACAGCCAGGACATCTGCTTCGTGCCGTCCGGGCGCTACGCCGGCGTCATCGAGCGCATGCGCCCGGACGCCATCGAGGGCGGCGATATCGTCCACGTCGACGGCCGCGTGCTCGGCCGCCATGACGGCATCATCAACTTCACCGTCGGCCAGCGCCGTGGCTTGAGGGTCGCGGCCGGCGAGCCGCTCTACGTCGTCGGCATCGACGCCGGGCGCCGCCGCGTCACGGTCGGCCCACGCGAGGCGCTGATGACCGACTGGCTGGGCTTACGCGAGGTCAACTGGCTGGGAGATACGCCCCTCGCCGACGCCGACGGCCTTCCCATCT
>JBIOVC010000473.1:0-2357 GCA_044867545.1 Hyphomicrobiaceae bacterium
CAGTTCCGGCAAGCCTTCGACGAGCGGCAGCAGGAGCACGTTGCGCAATTCCGCACCATCCGCGCAAGCGACGGCGAGGTCCGCTGGATCGAGACGCGCAGCCTCATCTCGTACGAGGGCGGCCGAGCCCAACGGATTGTCGGCATCGGCATCGACATCACAGAGCGCAAGCAAGTGGAGGCAGTGCTCCGGGAAAGCGAAAGCCGCCTGGCCGATGCCCTGGCAGCCGGCCAGGTGATCGCCTTCGAATGGGATACCGCCACGCGCCGGTCGCGGCGCAGTGCCAACGCCGCCTCCATCCTGGGTTATGACGCCGACGACGCCCGTGATATGCGCAGCGACAGTTTCTTCGACCAAGTCCATGCGGACGACCGGCCCCGTTTCAAGGCCCAATTGCGCGCCCTGCGCCCGGAGAACCCCTCGTACGCGCTGAGCTTCCGCTTCCGCAGTCCGGACGGCCGGCTGCTTTGGCTGGAGGAGACCGCGAAGGGAGAGTTCGATGCCGAGGGGCGTCTCTTGCGCATCAAGGGCCTGACACGGAACATCACCGATCGCAAGACCGCAGAGCATGCCCTGGCGGAAACCAACATGCAGCTGTCTCTTGCAGAGAAGGCGGCTCTGGTCGGCAGCTTCACCTGCGATGTCCAAACTGGGGAGGTTCAGGTTTCGGAGGGTTATGCAGCCCTTCACGGCTTGCCCGAAGGCACCAGTCGCACGACGCGCAGCGCCTGGGAGGCCGGCGTGCATCCCGACGATGTCGGACGCGTGGGCGAGCGGCGGCGCCGGACTTTCCGCGATCGAGGCGGCGAGTACAGCGTCGAGTACCGCATTGTCCGCGCCACCGGCGAGATCCGATGGATCGAGGCTCGCTGCTTCGTCTCGTATCGCGGCGACGGCTGCCCGGAGCGGATCGTGGGTGTCAATATCGACGTGACCGGGCGCAGGCGGGCGGAGGAGCACCAGCGCATGCTGGTTGCCGAGCTCGACCATCGCGTGAAGAACGTTCTTGCCACCGTCAGCGCCGTCACCTCGCGCACGCAGGACACAAGCCTCTCCAGGGCGGACTTCGCCGCCGCGCTGGCCGGCCGCATCCAGTCCATGGCAGCGACGCACGAGCTGCTGAGTGGCCGGCAGTGGAAAGGCGTGTCAATCGGGGAGCTCGTGCGGCGGGAGCTTGCGCCCTACATGACGAGGCACAATACCGACCTCGACGGTCCCGAGCTGAGGCTGAGACCCGAGGCTGCTCAGGCGGTATCGATGCTGCTGCATGAATTGACAACCAACGCCGCCAAGCACGGCGCGCTCTCGACCGATGACGGCCGGGTTTCCGTCCGATGGGGCCGCATGATCGATGGGGTTCCCGATGCGCGTATTCGCATCGCGTGGCAGGAAATCGGCGGTCCGGTCGTTCAATGCCCGGAAAGGTCCGGCTATGGAATGGAGGTCATTCGCGGGCTCGTACCTTACGAGCTCGGCGGGACGATCGATCTCGCATTCGCGCCGGGTGGAGTTCGCTGCGAGATCGACTTTCCGGCCACCGGGCTGCTCCGCGAGCCGCCCCCGTGTCCGCCTATGCGCCGTCCGGTTCACTCCACGGCGAACACCTTCGCCTCATCGGAGACCTCGTAGATCGTGAACGGCTCGGTCTTCACGCCCGTCATGCCGGGCGAGCCGTCGGGCATGCCGGGCAGCGAGATGCCTTTGATGCTGGGCCGCTCCTTCAGCAGCCTGTTGATGGCACCCACGGGCACGTGGCCCTCCACCACGTAGCCGCCGATCAGCATGGTGTGGCAGCCGGCCAGCTTCTCCGGCACGCCGTTCTGGCGGCTGATCAGCGACATATTGTGGGTCTCCTTGACGGTGACCTTGAAGCCGTTGCGCCTGAGATACTTGGCGTACTCCTCGCAGCAGCCGCACTGCGGGTTCTTGTACATCAGGGCATCGGGCATCTCGGCGCGCGCCGCGGCAATCGCGAACACCGCAGCGAGCGCAAGCACCAGCGAACGAAGCATCGTGTTTCTCCTCGCATATCTCATTGCACGCGGATTACGCCCATCATGCCGCTCTCCTGGTGCTCCAGGACGTGGCAGTGGAACATCCAGTCACCGGGGTTGTCGGCCACGAAGGCGATCTCCACGCGCTCGCGCGGGGCCACCAGCACCGTGTCCTGCCATTCGCGGTAGCGGGTGGGCGCGCCGTTGCGGCTGACGACGCGGAAGGCATGGCCGTGCAGGTGCATGGGGTGCCACCACGTCGTCTCGTTGCTCATGGCGAATACCGCCGTGCGTCCCCTGCGCAGCGTCAGCATCGGCTCCATGACGTGCCCCAGCATGGCGACCCCGTTCATGAACCAGACC